>NZ_JBHVXZ010000124.1:0-28696 GCF_042881395.1 Amycolatopsis sp. NPDC058278
TCGGCGAGCTCCTGGGCGTGGAGAAGCTGGGCGTGCAATACGACTTCGTCGCCCACGGCGGCAACACGCTCCTGGCGATCCGGGCGATGGTCCGGATCCGCAAGCAGGTCGGCGTCGACCTGCCGGTCCGCGGGCTGTTCTCGTTCACCACGGTGGCCGAGCTCGCCGCCGAGGTCGAGCGCCGCCTCGAAGCGGACCTCGACCAGCTCAGCGACGAAGAGGTCCGGGCCCAGCTGGCCGAAGGCGGGCCGGCGTGACGACGATCGACGAAACCGGCCGCGCCGCCGCCCGCCGCGCGTTGCTGGAACAGCGGCTGCGGCGGCGCGTGGAACCGGCCGCGACCATCACCGCGCGACCGGACGGCGACCCCGTCCCGCTGTCCTACCAGCAAGAACGCGTCTGGTTCATGGAGCAGTTCGCGCCGGGCACCACGTCGTACCACATCCCGGTGCCGATCCGGCTCACCGGCCGCCTCGACACCGCAGTGCTGCAGGCGGCGCTCGACGCCCTCCCGCCCCGGCACGAGGCGCTGCGGATGCGGTTCCCGGCCGGGGACGACGGGCAGCCGTCCGTCCACGTCGAACCGGTCGCCGCCGTCCCCCTGTCCATTGTGGACGCAGGCAGCGAGGAAGCGGCCCGGGCGGCGGTCGACGCCGCCGCGGCCGAGCCGTTCGACCTGGCCACCGGGCCGCTCCTCCGGGCGACCCTGGCGCGCATCTCCGACGACGAGCACCTCCTGGCCGTGTGCACGCACCACATCGTCGGCGACGGCTGGTCGGTCGACCTGCTCCTGCGCGACCTCGCGGCGCACTACCACGGCACGGCGGCCGCTCTGCCCGCCCTGCCGATCGGGTACGGCGACTTCGCGCACTGGCAGCGCCGGACGCTGACCGGGGCCGAACTCGACCGGCAGCTCGACCACTGGCGGGCCGCGCTCGACGGCGTCGAACCCCTGGAGCTGCCGACGGATCACCCGCGGCCGGCGACCCAGACGTTCGACGGCGCGATCCACGAGTTCTTCGTCGAGAAGGACCTCGCCCGTGCTCTCGGCGCGCTGAGCCGCGAACACGGCGTCACGCTGTTCATGACGCTGCTGGCCGCCTACCAGGTCCTCCTGGCGCGGTACTCGGGGCAGGAGGACTTCGCCGTCGGGTCGTCGTCGGCCGGGCGCGGGCTGCCCGAGCTCGAAGGCGTCGTCGGCATGTTCATCAACATGCTGCCGCTGCGCGCCCAGCTGGCCGGCGACCCCACCTTCGCCGAGCTCCTGGCCCGGACCCGCCGGCACGTGCTCGACGCGTTCGAGCACGCCGACGTCCCGTTCGAACGGCTGGTCAACGCCCTCGGCGTGCCGCGGGACGTCAGCCGATCGCCGGTGTTCCAGGCGATGTTCGTGCTGCAGAACTACGAGATGGGCCGGATGGGCGCGGCAGGCAAGTCCGCGGTCGACTTCCGCTGGCTGCCGATGGACCTGCCCGCCACCCGGTTCGACTTCGAGTTCCACGCGATCGAAGTCGAATCCGGGCTGATCGGCAAGTTCGTGCACAACACCGCGCTGTTCGGCGCGGAGACCGTCGCGGGCATGGCCGGGCGCCTGGTCACGCTGCTGCGGTCGATCGTCGCCGACGCCACGCGGCCGGTGTCCGAACTGGACCTCCTGGGCGACCAGCGGGACCTGGTCCTCGACCGGTGGAACGACACCGCGGGCGAGATCCCGCCGGGCACACTGCACTCGCTCGTCGAGACCCAGGCCGCCCGCACCCCGGACGCGCCCGCGGTCACCTTCCGCGGGCAGTCGCTGTCCTACCGGGAGCTGGACGAGCGGGCCAACCGGCTCGCCCACCGCCTGCGCGCACTCGGTGTCGGACCGGGCACCCTGGCCGGCGTCTTCGCGCAGCGGTCGTTCGAACTGGTCGTCGCGCTGCTCGGGGTGCTCAAGGCCGGAGGCGCGTACGTGCCGCTCGACCCGGAGTACCCGGCGGACCGGCTCGCCTTCATGCTCGAAGACGCGGCCGCGCCGGTCGTGCTGACCCAGGCCGCCCTGCGCGAGACCCTCCCACCGGGGGACGCCATCGTGGTCGTCCTCGACGAGCTGACCGGGCCGGGCGTGCCCGTGGAACCCCTGGCGAGCGCGGACGATCCCGCGTACGTCATCTACACCTCCGGCTCCACCGGGCGGCCGAAGGGCGTGCCGAACGGTCACCGCGGCATCGTCAACCGCCTCGACTGGATGCAGCGCGAATACGGCCTCGACGGCTCGGACGCGGTGCTGCAGAAGACGCCGGCGAGCTTCGACGTCTCGGTGTGGGAGTTCTTCTGGCCGCTGATCACCGGCGCGCGGCTCGTGCTGGCCGAACCCGGCGGCCACAAGGACGCGGCGTACCTGCGGGAACTGCTCGTCAGCGAAGGGATCACGACCGCGCACTTCGTGCCCTCGATGCTGAGCTTGTTCCTCGCGGAGCCGGGCATCGAGTCGGTGACGGCGCTGCGGCGGGTCGTCTGCAGCGGTGAGGAACTGCCCCTGGACACCGCGCGCGAGTTCGTCCGGCGCTTGCCGCACTGCGAACTGCTCAACCTCTACGGGCCGACCGAAGCCGCGATCGACGTCACCGCCTGGCACTGCACGCCCGAAGCCCTGGACCGGGTCGCGTCCGTGCCGATCGGGGCGCCGATCCGCAACACCCGGATCTACGTCCTCGACCGGCGCGGCAACCCGTGCCCGGTCGGCGTGCCCGGCGAACTGCACATCGCCGGTGCCGGATTGGCGCTGGGCTACCACCACCGGCCGGAGCTGACGGCCGAACGGTTCGTCGCGGATCCGTTCCACGGCGGCCGGATGTACCGCACCGGCGACCTCGCGCACTGGCGGCCCGACGGCACGATCGCGTTCCTCGGCCGGCTCGACCACCAGGTCAAGCTGCGGGGCCTGCGCATCGAGCTGGGCGAGATCGAGGCCCGCCTGCGGGAGCAGCCCGGCGTGACCGACGCGGTCGTGCTCGTCCGCGAGGACACGCCGGGGGACAAGCGGCTGGTCGGGTACGTCGTCGGCGCCGCGGACGCGGGCGCGCTGCGGACCGCGTTGAAGGAGACGCTGCCGGACTACATGGTCCCGCCGTCGTTCGTCACCCTCGACGCACTGCCGCTGACGCCGAACGGGAAGCTCGACCGCAAGGCGCTACCCGCCCCGGTCGCGGCCCGTGACGCCACCACGGCCCTGGTCGAACCGTCCGGGCCCCTGGAGGTGCTGCTCGCCGAAATCTGGCGGGACGTGCTCAAGGTCGACGAACTCGGCGTCGGCGACGACTTCTTCGACCTCGGCGGGCATTCGATGCTCGCCACCCAGGTCGTCGCGCGGATCGCGAAAGCCGGGCACCAGGCCGGCGTGATGGACCTGTTCCAGCACCGCACGATCCGCGAGCTGGCGGTGTTCCTGGCCGGCGACCGCGACGACTCGGGCCACCTGCTGTACGAGCTGACCAAGCCGGTTGCGAAGCCGACGCTCACCTACGTCTGCTTCCCCTACGGCGGCGGCAGCGCGATCGTCTACCAGCCCCTCGCGGACGCCCTGCCCAGCGGGTATTCGCTGTTCTCGGTGGCGATCCCCGGCCACGACGTCGGGCTCTCCGAAGAAGCCGTGCCCTTCGACGAACTGGTCGAACGGCTGGCGGACGAGGTCCTCGAACGCATCGACGGCCCCCTGGCCATCTACGGCCACTGCGGCGTCGGCAACGCCCTGGCCGTCGGCGTCGCCCGGCGCCTGGAAGAGCGTGGCCGCGAACTGGAGGTCGTCCACATCGGCGCGATCTTCCCGTTCGCGCGGATCAAGGGTGCGGTCGGGACACTGCGCACGCGGCTGGAGAAGCTGCGCAGCAACCGGTACTACGCGAACTGGCTCAAAGGCATGGGCGTCGACACCGACGACCTCGACCCGGCCCAGGCCGACCGGATCATCAGCAACATGCGCGCCGACAGCCGCGCCGCCGAGGAGTACTTCAGCGGCCTGCTCGACGCCCGCGTCGCCAAGCTGCGCGCGCCGATCGTCTCGGTCGTCGGCTCGGAGGACCCGGTCACCGACTACTACGCCGAGCGCTACCGCGAGTGGGAGTTCCTCACCGACCACACCGCGCTCGTGGTGCTCGACCAGGCCGGGCACTTCTTCCTCCGCTACCGCGCGGAGGAGCTGGCGGAGATCCTCACCCGGGTGTACCCGGCCCTCGACGAACCCGGAGACCTGCACGTCTCGGCCCGGGGAGAGGACGCCGGCTGGGCCGTGCACGACACCCACCGGGCCACCGTGGACGAAAAGCCCGCGGTGCCGCCGAGCATGGCCCGGTTCGTCACGGTCACCGTCGGCCAGCTGGTCTCCTCGACCGGCTCGGCGCTGACGTCGTTCGCGGTGCCGATCTGGCTCTACACGAAGACCGGCTCGGTCACCGACCTCGGCCTGCTCTGGGCGCTGGCCCTGCTGTGCGGGGTGCTGGTGCTGCCGGTGGCGGGCGCGCTGGTCGACCGCGGCGACCGCCGTCGCATCATGATCGCGGCCAGCGCGATCGCCGGGGTCATCCAGCTCGCGCTGGCGCTCCTGCTGACCGCGGGGAACCTCCAGCTGTGGTTCCTCTACGTGCTGATCCCGCTCGGGTCGGTCGCCGGGTCGATCCAGCGGATCGCCTACCAGTCGTCGGTGGCGCAGCTGGTGCCGAAGCAGTACCTCGGCCACGCGATGGGCCTCGCCCAGCTGTCCAACGGCTTCGCGCAGCTGCTGATGCCGGTGATCGCGGCCGGGCTGCTGGCGGCGATCCAGCTGTCCGGGATCCTGGTCCTCGACATGGCGAGCTACCTCTTCGCCGTCGTCAGCCTCCTGTTCGTCCGGTTCCCCGACCTGCTGGGCTGGCGCCCGCGCGAGCCGCTGCTGACGGCGATCGCGGGCGGGCTGAAGTACTCGTGGAACCACCGCGGCTTCCGCACCATGCTGCTGTACTTCGCGCTCGCCAACGTCTTCCTCGCGCCCGCGCTGGTGCTCGTCTCCCCGCTGGTGCTGTCCTTCGGCACGGTCACCGACGTCGCCCAGGTCGCGCTGGCCGAGGCGATCGGCGCGGTCGCCGGCGGCATCGGCATGGCGCTGTGGGGCGGCCCGCGCAAGCGGCGGATGGTCGGGGTCCTGTTCGGCAACGTCGGCATCGCGCTCGGCAGCCTGGTGATGGGCCTGCGCCCGTCGCTGGTCGTCGTCGCGGCCGGCGTGTTCCTGCTGGCCGCCGCGATGGCCGTCTCGCAGGGCATCTACGCGACGCTGGTGCAGGTCAAGGTGCCGCAGCGCTACCACGGCCGGGTGTTCGCGATCAACCAGACGATCACCTGGTCCACGCTGCCGATCGGGTTCGCGGTGCTGGCGCCGCTGGCCGTCGGCTGGTTCTCGCCGCTGCTCGCGCCGGGCGGGGCGCTGTCCGGGTCGGCCGGCGCGGTGCTCGGCACCGGCGAAGGCCGTGGCGTCGGGCTCGCCTACGTCGTCTACGCGCTGATCCTGCTGCTGATCAACGCCGGCGGGTTCGCCATCAAGCTGCTGCGCCGGTTCGACACCGAGGTCCCCGATTCGCTGCCGGACGACCTCGTCGGCGCCCAGGAACGGGAGCGGAAGCTCGCCGGGAAGGAGGCCACGTGACCGAGCCTGCGAGGTCACCATTCACCACAGCAGCGCCGCTCGCGGCGCCGCCGAGCGCCAGCGAGGAGGCCGCGTGAGCACCGTGGTGCTGATCAGGGAGGCCCGCGGGCACTGGGTCGGCGAGGTCGCCGCGGCGGTGCACGCGGCCGGGCACCGCGCGGTGCTGCTGGCGCCGCCGGTCGACGACGCCGAGCGCGCGTCGCTCGCCGCGCTGGTGGACGAAGTGGTCGCGGTCGACGACGTCTACGACGCCGAAGCCGTCGCCGCGAAGATCCGGTCGGCTTTCGGAGCGCCCGCGGCCGTGCTGACCGGTTCGGACGGGGCCATCGCGAGCACCGCGCGGGTCGCCGAGCTGCTCGGGGTCGCGCGGTGCCCGGCGTCGGTGTTCGCGGTGTGCGCGGACAAGTTCGCCGTCCGGGCGGCCCTGGCCGCGGCCGGGCTGCCCGGGCCCGAGGCCGCGCTGATCTCGTCGGCTTCCGAAGCGGCTTCGGTGGCGGAGCGGGTCGGGCTCCCGGCGATCGTCAAGCCGGTGAACGGTGCCGGCAGCAACCTGGTGCGCATGGTGTCCACCGTGGACGAGCTGGCGGCCGCCTGCGAGCTGCTGGCGGCTCGCCTGCCCGAGTCGGCCGACCCGCGCTACCACCGGCCGCTGGGGACGCTGGACCCGTCGGCGACCTTCCTGGCCGAGAGCTTCCTGAACGGCCCGGAGTACGCGGTGGACGTGCTGATCCGCGACGGCGTCGCCGAGCCGATCGAGATCCTCGACAAGCCGCTGATCGACGAGCGCAAGTTCGAGCTGGCCCTGTCCTGCCCGCCGGCCGGCCTCTCCGCCGAGCGGGCGGCACTGGTCACGGCGGCGGCGTCCGCCGCGGTGCTCGCGCTGGGCCTGGACAACACGGTCGCGCACGTCGAGGTGATCGACGACGAGCGGCGCGGCCCGACGATCGTCGAGGTCAACGCGGGCCGCCCGGCGGGCTCGATCATGCCGCTGCTGGCCAAGCTGCGCACCGGCATCGACGTGTTCGCCGAGCTGACCGCGCTCGCCCTGGGCGCGCCGCCGCCCGCGCGGGAACCGGCGAAACTGCCGATTCCCTTGGCGATGCTGATCCTCTACGCGTCCGGCTCCGGCACCTTGCGGAGCATCGGCGGCCTCGACGAGGTCGCCGCGCTGCCGGAGGTCGTCGACGTCGTCACGACGGTTTCGCCCGGCCAGGTGCTCACCGACGAGCAGGAGACGTACGCGGTCAACCTCGTCGTCGCCGGGTTCGCCGATCACGACGATCTCGCGGCTTTGCACGCCGAAGCGAGCAAGCTGATCCGGCTGGAGGTTTCGTGAAGACCGCGTTCATCGTGCGGGAGACGCGCGGGCACTGGATCGGGGACTTCGCGGCCGCCGTCCGGGCGTCGGGGTGGCGGGCCGAGCTCGTCACCGAGCCCCTGGACGACGCCGAGCGGGCCGCGCTGGGCCCGCTCGTGGACGGGTTCGTCGTCGTCGAGGACGTCCGGGACGTCGCCGCCGTCGCCGACGCGCTCCGGGACCGGGAACCCGCCGCGGTGCTGACCGCGGCGGAGGGGATCATCGCGAGCACCGCCCAGGTGGCCGAGCTGCTCGGGGTCGCGCGGTGCCCGGCGTCGGTGTTCACCCTGGCGCACAACAAGTTCGCCGTCCGGGAGCGGCTCGCCGAAGCGGGGCTGCCGGGCCCGCGTTGCGCGTTGTTCGCCGACCCGGCCGAGGCCGCGCGGATCGCCGCGCGGGTCGGCCTCCCGGCGATCGTCAAGCCGGTGAACGGTGCCGCCAGCACCCTGGTCCGCACGGTGTCCACTGTGGACGAACTGGTGGCCGCCTATGAGGTGCTGGCCGCCCGGCTGCCGGAGAACGCGGACGCGCGCTACCACCGCCCGCTGCCCGGAGGCATCGACCCGCTGCGCGTGTTCCTCGTCGAGGGCCGGCTCGACGGGCCGGAGTACGCGGTGGACGTGCTGGTCCGCGCCGGGGTGGCGGAGACCGTCACGGTGGTCGGCAAACCGCTGATCGACGAGCGGAAGTTCGAGCTCGGTATGGTCTGCCCGCCGTTCGGGCTGTCCGCACGGGGCGCGGAGGCGATCCGCTCGGCCGCGGCCGCCGCGGTGCTCGCTCTCGGGCTCGACCAGACGGTCGCGCACGTCGAGGTGATCGACGACGCGGAGCTCGGGCCGGTGGTCGTCGAGGTCAACGCCGGCCGTCCGGCCGGGGGAGCGCAGCCCGCACTGCTGAAGCTCGCCACCGGCATCGACGTCACCGCCGAAGCCGTCTCCCTCGCCCTCGGTACGCCACCGCCCGCGCGGGGCACCGGGCTGCCGGTGCCGGTCGGGTACCTGGTCGTCTACGCCGAAGGTACCGGGCGGCTGGTGCGCGTCGAAGGCACCGATGCCGTCGCGGACCTGCCCGAGGTCCTCGACGTCGTCACCATCGTTTCGCCCGGCCAAGTGCTCACCGACGACCAGGAGATCTACGCCGTCAACGTCCTCGTCGCCGGCTTCGCCGACGCAGACGACCTGGCCGCGCTGCACGCCGAGGCCACCAAGCTCGTCCGATTCGAACTGGAGGAAGCATGACCGCTGTGACATCCGGGACTTCGCCGGCGCAGCTGCAGGGCAACGAGCACACCCGGATCGCCGTCTTCCCGGCCGCGGACTTCGCGGCCGTGGAGGCGCACCTGCCGCGGCTGCAGGACCACCTGCGCGAGCACGGCGCGATCCTGCTGCGCGGGCTGCCCGCCGACCTCGACCTGTTCAACACCGTCACCGAGGCGATCGGCGGGGCGCTGCTCACCTACACCGAACGGTCGACGCCGCGCTCGGCGGTGGCGGGCAACATCTACACCTCGACCGAGTACCCGCCCGCCGAGTCGATCCCGATGCACAACGAGAACTCCTACTCGGCGAGCTGGCCGGCGCGGCTGTTCTTCCTGTGCGACACCGCCGCGGAAACCGGTGGGGCGACACCCATCGCGGACAGCCGGGCGATGTTCCGGCTGTTGCCCGAAGACCTGCGGGAGCGGTTCGCGGGCGGCGTCACCTACACCCGCGCGTTCCGCGAAGGGCTCGGGCTGACCTGGCAGGAGGCGTTCCAGACCGAGGACCGCGCGGCCGTCGAGGACTACTGCGCGAGCCACGGCCAGACGCATCAGTGGACCGAGGAAGGGCTGCGCACGCGGCACGTCCGGCCGTCCTTCGTGGAAGAGCCGCACACCGGGGACACCGTGTGGTTCAACCAGGCCAACCTCTTCCACGTTTCCAGCCTCGGCGAAGAGGTCAGCGAGGCGCTGCTGGAGCTGTACCCGGAGGAGGATCTGCCGCGCAACGCCTACTTCGCCGACGGCAGCCCGATCCCCGTCGCGGACATCGAAAAGATCCGCGAGGTCTACGACGAAGTCAGCTACGCGTTCCCGTGGCAGACTGGTGACATCATGGTGATCAACAACATGCTGATGGCGCACGGCCGCGAGCCGTTCACCGGCAAGCGGCGCATCCTGGTGGCGATGACGGGATGACCGCACCGGTGGTGGTGCTGCTCGCCCACCCGCGGCCGGGCAGCTTCAACCACGCGCTCGCCGCGCGGGTGGCCGCCGCGCTGGAGCGGGCCGGGGTGCCGGTGCGGTTCCACGACCTGTACGCCGAAGGCTTCGACCCGGTCCTGACCGCGGAAGAGGCCTACACCAGCGGGACCCGGGCGGAGGAGTTCCTCGCCGCCGAACCGGACCCGCTGGTGCGGCGGCACCGGGAGGAAGTGGGTACCGCGGGCGGGCTCGTCGCGATTCACCCGAACTGGTGGGGCAAGCCGCCGGCGATCCTCAGCGGCTGGCTCGACCGGATCCTCGTCCCCGGCGTGGCCTACCGGCTCGACGACGCCGGCGGCGCGCCCGAGTCGCTGCTGTCCCTGCGGCGGCTGCTGGTGGTCAACACGTCGGACACCCCGGAGGAGCGGGAGCGGACGCTGTTCGGCGACCCGCTGGACGCGATCTGGCGGCGCTGCCTCGCGCCGTACCTCGGCGAGCCCGAGGTGCGGCGGATGGTGCTGCGGGTGGTGGCCGACACCGACGCGGCTCAGCGGGCCGCGTGGCTCGACGACGTCGAAGCGGAGGTGCTGTCGCTCTTCGGTTAGCTCGCCTTCAGCGCGTCGAAGACCAGCTCGGCCGCCTGCGCGATGAGCCGGTCGTCGTGGTCGGCGTTCTCGGCCTGTCGGCTGGACATGATCGCCAGGACGATCGGTGCCCGCCCCGGCGGCCAGACGACCGCGATGTCGTTGCGCGTGGCGTATTCGCCGGTGCCGGTCTTGTCGGCGACGGCCCACCCGGCCGGCGTACCCGCCCGGATCACGGTCGCGCCGGTCTTGTTCGCGCGCATCATGTCCGTGTAGATGGTCCGCTTCTCCGGCGCCAGCGCGTCGCCGAGGGCGAAGGTGCGCAGGGTGCCGGCCATCGCGCGCGGGGTGCTCGTGTCGCGGAGGTCGCCCGGCGCGAGGTCGTTGAGCGCGGGTTCGGTCCGGTCGACGTGGGTGGTCGTGTCGCCGATCGCGCGCAGCGCGGCGGCGAGTCCCGGCGGCCCGCCGAGTTCCCGGAACAGCAGGTTCGCCGCGGTGTTGTCGCTGTAGCGCAACGCCGCGTCGATCGCGTCGCGCAGCGAGATGCCGGTGCCGACGTGCTTTTCGGTGACGGGGGAGTTCTCCTGCAGGTCGGCCCGGCTGTAGGTCAGCACCTTCGCGAGGTCTTCGATGCCGGTGCGCTGGAGGACGGCCGCGGCGGAGAACGCCTTGTGCGCCGAGGCGTAGCCGAAGCGCTCGTCGGCGCGGTGGGCGATCTCGCGGCCGGAGCCGGTGTCGAGGGCGTACACGCCGAGGCGGGCGTCGAAGCTGCGTTCGAGCGGGGCGAAGTCCGGCTGCGGTGCCGCGGCTGGTGCCGGTGCCGGTGCCGGTGCCGCGGCCGGTAACGGCTTCGGTGCTTCCGCCGTGCAGGCGGTCAGCGGGACGAGGAGCAGCGCGGCGAGCGCGGCCCACCTGGCTGGGGGGAACGGCACGAAGACTTCCTTCCGGTTTCTTGATCGTCCTCCGCAGTCTCACGACGTTCGTTCATGCTGTCCAAGACGGAACTGTGCGGTTCGATGCCGATCCGGCATAAGATGAGGTCGTGGACCTGGTCGGCGGCTGCAGGGCGTTCGTGAGCGTGAGCGAAACGGGGAGTTTCACGGCGGGCGCGGCGCTCGCGCGGATCCCGCAGCCGGTCGCCAGCCGGCGCATCGCCGCGCTCGAGCGGCACTTCGGGGAGCGGCTCTTCGACCGCTCGACCCGCCGGGCGCGGCTCACGCCGTTCGGCCGGGACGTGCTGCCCTCGGCCCGCCGCCTGGTGCAGCTGGCCGAGGCGATGGAACACGACGCGAAGCAGGCCCGGCTGCGGCCGGTGCGGGTGGCCGTACCGGCGACGTGCGGGGTGCGGGAGCTCGCCGCGCTCGCCGCCGAAGCGCGGGCGCAGGAGATCCACCTCGAGTTCCGCGCGGCGGGGCCGGGGGAGCGGGCCGAGCTCGTCCGCACGAACGAGGTGCGGGCCGCGCTCACGGCGGTCCCGGCCGGGGAAGCCGTGTGGTCGGTGCCGCTGGGGGTCGCCGGCGTGGCGCCCCTGCCGAGCCGGGTCGTGCACCTGGAGACGCTGCGGGTGGGCCGGTCCGCCGGCGTGCGGCGCCGGGTCTGGGTCCAGCCGGAGGACGACGTCCCGCACGTTCGCGACGGGATGCTGCGGGTGCGGGACGCGGTGGGGCTGTCCCCGGCCCAGGTGGCGGTGGCCGATTCGCTGACGTCGGCGGCCGCGGAGGTGTTCGCGTCCGAAGACCTGCTGCTGTGCTCGGTGGCGCAGGCGGAGGACCTGGGGCTGTCCTGGCGCCCGATCGGCGAGCTGGAGCCGGCCCGCGGCTTCGGCGTCACGGCGGCACTGGCCGAGGACGCGGACCGGCTCCGGACGACGTTGCGCGCGGCGGTCGGCCGGTGCCTCGGCGCCGCCCGGTGACCGCCTCGCTGGTCCGCGACCTGCGGGCGGCACTGGACGCGGGCGGCCTGCGCGGCTCGTTCCTGGTCCGCGACCTGCGGTCGGGCGCCGAACTCGGCATCGACCCGGACCGCGAGTACCCGATCGCCTCCCTGGTCAAGGTCCCCCTGGCGGCGGTCACCCTGGACCGCATCCGCCGGGGCGAGCTCGACGCGGCCACCCAGCTGGAGGTACCACCCGGCGGCGTCACCACCCCCGGCCCGATCGGCCTGACCCGCTTCCGCCACCCGGCTCGCGTGGCCGTCGGCGACTTGGTGTACTTGAGCACGTCCCTGAGCGACGGGACGGCCGCGGACGTCCTGTTCGGACTGACACCGCCGCCGGAGATCACGCGGGTGCTGGGGGAGTGGGGCATTCCCGGGATCGCGGTGCGCCACCTCATGCGCGACCTGGTGCGGACCCCGGCCGAGCGGTTCGACGCGGGCGAGGCGGACTTGGCCCACGCGCTGGCCATCAGCGCATCGACGGCGGGCCAGGGCCACCGCCTCCCCCAGCTCGACGTCACGCGCGCGAACTCGGCGTCGGCCCGCGCGCTGCTCTCGCTGCTGGAAGCGCTGTGGACACCATCGAAGATCGACCCGGCGGTGGCCGGCGGCGTGCGCGACCTGATGGCGAACAACATGATCCGCCACCGGTTGACCCCCGAGTTCGCCTCCGACGCGGCCCGGTGGTCGTCGAAGACGGGAACCCTGCTGAACATGCGGCACGAGATGGGCGTGGTCGAGCACGCGGACGGCGGGGTGTTCGCGGTGGTGGCGCTGACCGAGTCGAGGGTGCCGGCGGCGATCCAGCCGGAGGCGGAGGTCTTGATGACCCGGGTGGCCCGAGCCCTGCGCGACGAGCTGCGCGGACGCTGAGAAAGCGTCCGGGGGCCGGGCGGTGATCATCACGGGGC
The DNA here is from genome assembly GCF_042881395.1 of Amycolatopsis sp. NPDC058278. Classification (NCBI taxonomy): domain Bacteria; kingdom Bacillati; phylum Actinomycetota; class Actinomycetes; order Pseudonocardiales; family Pseudonocardiaceae; genus Amycolatopsis; species Amycolatopsis sp. NPDC058278. The sequence goes on from NZ_JBHVXZ010000124.1 coordinate 12,623, forward strand.
CGGCGACGCATCGCCGCCCGAGCGCCCAGCCTCCGGTGCGACCCCGCCGCCCGGCCCCGCCCCGTAGCCGCCGACCGGCCAGCCCCGGCGCGACCCCGCCGCCCGGCCGGAAGCCGCCGGTCAGGCTGGTGTCTTCACCTCGAACTCCACCTCGGCCGTCTCCACCGTTCCGGCCGTGCGGCCCGGTGCGGTCTGGTACTTCCAGTACAGGTTCGTGTGCGCGATGACCTGCCCGGGCGGCGGCGCCCCGTAAGCCGTCAGATCCTCCGTCGAGTGCGCGTCCGCCACCAGCGCCACGTCATAACCCCGGGCGAGCGCGCCGTGCAGCGTCGAGCGGATGCACGCGTCCGTCTGCGCCCCGGCCACCACCAGCGACCCCACGCCCCGGGCCGCCAGTACCTCTTCGAGGTCGGTGTCCTCGAACGAGTCGCCGTACTCCTTGTGCACCAGGGGTTCCCCCTCCGCGCGCACCAGCTCCGGCACGTACTCCCACGTCCGGCTTCCGCGCGGCAGCTCCTCACTGGTGTGCTGCACCCACACCACCTCGGTGCCGGCGGCGCGGGCGCGGTCCACCAGCGTGATGATGTTGGCCAGCACGGTTTCGCGCTCGTGTGCCGTCTCCATCACGCCGTTCTGCACGTCGACGACGAGCAGGGCGGTGTGCGGACGGCCGGTCAGTGTGGTCATGGCGTCACCCTAACCACCGGCACCGACAGTTTCCGCGAAGTAGCATGCCCGGCATGGACTACGGGATGCTCTTGCTCGGTGTCGTCTTGCTGGTCGCGGTCGTCGGACTGGCGTCGTCCGCCACCGACCGCAAGCTCGGCCGGGTCGACCGCCGCCTCGCGCGGGTGGAGCGGAAGCTCGACGCGATCGCCGACCGGCTCGGCGTGTCCACCGGGGAGCCGGAGCTCCCCGAGGTGACCGAGTTGCTGCGGCAGGGCAAGAAGATCCAGGCGATCAAGGCCTACCGGGACAGCACCGGCGCCGACCTCAAGGAGGCCCGCGACGCCGTGGAGCGGCTCACCTAGGTGCCCCGCCGATGTGCTTGGCGGACACCGCTTCCCACACCGCGTCGAAGTCGTCGTACCGGTCGCTGTCCGGCAGCCCGCCGAGCGAGCCCAGCACCGAGTCACCGCCGCCCGCCGCGGCTGCCCGGCGCAGGAGCTCGTCGCGGCCGCAGGGGTACTCGGTCTCGGACAGGTGCTGCTCGAGGCTGGTCCGGTCCGGAGCGGGCATCGCACACCTCCTGATCGTTCTCCTGACCCGGCGTACCCGGGGCGGCCGGGAAGGAAACTCAGCCCACGACGATCGTGTGCTCCGAGCGCGGTTCCAGGAACCCGATCACCGGGTGGCCCGGCAGTTCCCCGGCGACCAGCAGGCCGCCGGACGTCTGCGCGTCGGCCAGCAACAGCGCCTCCTCCGGCGAGATGCGGGACAGGTCGGCGTGCGGGCGGACCCAGTCGAGGTTCCGGCGGGTGCCGCCGCTGACGTACCCGTCGCGCAGCGCCTCCCGCGCGCCCTCGAGGTACGGCACCGCCGCCGGGTCCACCCGGGCCGTCACGCCGCTGGCGCGCGCCAGCTTGTGCAGGTGCCCCAGCAGGCCGAACCCCGTCACGTCGGTGGCGCACACGGCCCCGGCGGCCAGCGCGGCCCGGGCCGCGGGAGCGTTCAGCGTCGTCATCGCGTCGATGGCCTGCGAAAACCGTTCGCCGGTGGCCTTGTGCCGCGAATTGAGCACGCCGATGCCGAGCGGCTTGGTCAACGTCAGCGGCACGCCGGCCCGGCCCGCGTCGTTGCGCAGCAGCCGCGCGGGGTCCGCGATGCCGGTCACCGCGAGCCCGTACTTCGGCTCCGGGTCGTCGATGCTGTGCCCCCCGGCCAGGTGACACCCCGCCTCGGCACAGACGTCGAGGCCGCCGCGCAGGACCTCCGCGGCCAGCTCGAACGGCAGCGTCTCCCGCGGCCAGCCGAGCAGGTTCACCGCCACCACCGGCATGCCGCCCATGGCGTAGACGTCGGACAGCGCGTTGGCGGCGGCGATCCGGCCCCAGTCGTAGGCATCGTCGACGACCGGGGTGAAGAAGTCCGTGGTGGCGATGAGCGCGGTGTCGCCGGAGATCCGGACCGCGGCCGCGTCGTCGCCGGTGTCGAGGCCGACGAGCAGCTCGCCAGGAGGATCGGCGGGCACGGCACCGGTCAGGCCGGCCACGGCCGCTTCCAGTTCGCCGGGCGGGATCTTGCACGCGCACCCGCCGCCGTGCGCGTACTGCGTCAGTCGGTAACCCACCGGTTCATCGTGCCCCCCGGGCGCGAACTTGGCAGGATGGGCCCATGGTGCAGGGAGGCGTATCCGGCCTGGTGACCGGCGCGGTCTTCAAAACCGTCGAACGGCAGGTTCTGCCGCTGGCGGGTTCGATTCCCGTCCGCCTCCGCCATGCCTGACCCGCGCCGCGCGATCCCGCGGACCGACGCGGTCCTGGCCGAGCCCCGGATCGCCAAGGCCGCCGGATCGCTCGGCCGGGACCTGGTCAAAGCGGTGGTCAACGACGTCCAGCAGGCGGTGCGGGCGGGGGAGATCGCCCCCGGCGACGTCGTCGACACCGTGCTGGCCCGGCTCCCGGCGAGTGCGTCCTCGCTGCGGCCGGTGATCAACGCGACCGGCGTCGTCGTGCACACCAATCTCGGCCGCGCGCCCCTGTCGGCGGCCGCGCGCGACGCCGTCGTCGCGGCCGGTGGCGCCACCGACGTCGAATTCGACCTCGCGACCGGCGAGCGGGCCCGGCGCGGCCGCGGCGCCCTCGCGGCGCTGCGAGCGGCCGTGCCGGACGCCGGTGCGGTGCACGTGGTCAACAACAACGCGGCGGCCCTGCTGCTCTGCGCACTCGCGCTGGCCCCGGGCCGGGAGATCGTCGTCAGCCGGGGTGAGCTGGTCGAGATCGGCGACGGCTTCCGGATCCCGGACCTGCTGGAATCGGCCGGCGCGCGGCTGCACGAGGTCGGGACCACGAACCGGACGTCGATCCGGGACTACGCCGCGGCGATCGGCCCGGACACCGGGTTCGTGCTCAAGGTCCACCCGTCGAACTACCGCGTCACCGGGTTCACCGCGGAAGCGGGGCTGGGCGAGCTGGCCGGGTTCGGCGTGCCCCTGGTCGCCGACATCGGCTCCGGCCTGCTGGCCCCGCACCCGCTGCTGCCGGACGAACCGGACGCGGCGAGCGCGCTGCGGGCGGGCGCCACGATCGTCACCGCGAGCGGGGACAAGCTGCTCGGCGGCCCGCAGGCCGGCCTGCTGCTCGGCGACGCGGACGTCGTCGAACGGCTGCGGCGGCACCCGGCCGCGCGGGCCCTGCGCGTCGACAAGCTCACCCTCGCCGCCCTCGAAGCGACACTGCGCGGGCCGGAACCTCCGGTGCGCGTCGCGCTCGACATGTCCCTCGCGAGCTTGCGAGAACGAGCCGAAGCGCTGGTCAAGGTCCTCGAGAACGCCGATGCCCAGGTGGTCGCGTCGGTCGCGGCCGTCGGCGGCGGGGGAGCGCCGGGCGTCGAGCTGCCCAGCGTCGCGGTGAGCCTGCCCGCCCGGTACGCGGCCGCGCTGCGCACGGGCGAGCCCGCCGTGGCCGGCCGCGTCGTCAAGGACCGCTGCCTGCTCGACCTGCGGACCGTGCCCCCGGAAGAGGACGCGAAGCTGCGGGAAGCCGTCCGCCGATGCGGGTGATCGTCACCGCCGGCCACGTCGACCACGGGAAGTCCACGCTCGTGCGGCGGCTGACCGGGATGGAACCGGACCGGTGGGCCGAGGAACGCCGTCGCGGCCTCACCATCGACCTCGGCTTCGCGTGGACCCGGATCGGCGCCGAGGACGTCGCGTTCGTGGACGTGCCGGGCCACGAGCGGTTCGTGCCGAACATGCTCGCCGGCGCCGGGCCGGCCCCGGCGGTGCTGTTCGTCGTCGCCGCGGACGAGGGCTGGATGCCGCAGTCGGCCGAGCACCTGGCGGCCCTGGACGCGTTCGGCGTCCGCCGTGGGCTCCTGGTCGTCACCAAGGCCGACCGCGCCGACGCGGCCGCCGCGACGGCCGTCGCGCTGCGGGAGATCGCCGCGACGTCGCTCGGGGCCGTTCCGAGCGTCGCCGTCAGCGGCACCACGGGCGCGGGCCTGGCCGGCCTGCGCACGGCGATCGGGGAGCTCACCGCCGGCCTGCCGGTGCCCGATCCGGACGCCGACGTGCGGCTGTGGATCGACCGGGCCTTCACGGTTTCGGGGGCCGGCACCGTCGTCACGGGCACGCTGGCCGCCGGCACGATCACCACCGGCGACGAGTTCGCGCTGGGGCCGGCGCGGGTGAAGGTCCGCGCCCTGCAGGCGCTGGGCGAACCCCGCGACCGGGTCGAAGCCGTGGCCAGGGTCGCGGTGAACCTGCGCGGCACCGCCCGCGGTGACGTCCGCCGCGGCGACGTCCTGCTCACGCCGGGCCGGTGGCGCACCACGGCCGAGTTCGACGTCCGGCTGCGCGGCGCGGCCGCCGCCGACCTGCACCGCGAACTGGTGCTGCACCTGGGCACGGCGGCGGTGCCGGTGCGGGTCCGTCCACTCGGGACGGACACCGCGCGGCTCACCACGGCCACCGCGCTGCCGCTGCGCACCGGCGACCGCGGCCTGCTGCGCGATCCCGGCGAGCACCGGATCGCCGCCGGGTTCGACGTCCTCGACGTCGACCCGCCCGCCCTGTCCCGCCGCGGCGCGGCGCGGGCCCGCGGCCGCGAGCTGGCCGAATCCGACCTCGCCCGGGTTTACCTGCGCCGCAAGGGTTTCGTGCGCACGGAGGACTTCACGGCGATGGGCCTGCGCTCGACGGGGGAGCGGCTGGGCGAGTGGTGCGCGGACGAGGAGCGGCTCGCGGCGTCGCGCACGCAGGCGGCCTCGGTGGTGGGAGCGTGGGACAGCACGGCCGCGGGCGTACCGGTGGAGGCGCTGCGGCAGCGGCTCGGGCTGCCCGCCCCGGAGCTGGTCGTCCCCGTGGTGCGGGGCACCGGGTTCGAGGTGGCGGGCGGGCTGGTCCGCCGTCCCGGCGCCGGGCTCGCCCCCGCCGTCGAGAAGGCGCTCGAAGTGGTCGCCGAACGGCTCGCCGAGCACCCGTTCCGCGCGCCCGAGGCGGACGAGCTGCGAGCACTGGGCCTCGGCCGCCGAGAGCTGGCGGCGGCGGTCCGCCTCGGCCGGTTGACGGCGGTCGCCGAAGGAGTGGTGCTCGGCCCGGACGTGGAAGAGCGAGCCGTGGAGGAGCTGCGCCGGCTGCCCCAGCCGTTCACGGTTTCGGCGGCCCGCAAGGCCCTCGACAGCACCCGCCGCGTGATGATCCCGCTGCTGGAGCGCCTGGACGCGGCGGGCCGGACCGAACCCCTCGGCGACGGCACCCGCCGCACGACGGGCTAGAGCGCCCGGTTTCCGCCCGGCCGGCGGTCGCCGACGGAGCGGTCTAGCCCGGGCGGCGCTCTTCGCCGACGAGCGACTGCGTCCCGAGGACACCCAGCAGCGCCAGGCGCTCGGCCTCGTCGCTGCCGGGCTCGGCGGTGTAGACCATGAGACGCAGGTCGCTGCCCGCGACGCTCAGGACGTCGCAGTCCAGGGTCAGCGGGCCGACGTCCGGGTGGTCGATGGTCTTGCGGGCGGACTCGTGGTGGGCGACGGCTCCCGATTCCCACAGGGCGGCGAAGCGGGTGCTGCGCCGCCGGAGGTCGGTGATGAGTGCGTGGAGGTCCCGGTCGTCGGGGTAGCGGCCGGCGGTGCCGCGCAGGTCAGCGACCAACGCCGCCTGCAGCGTGTCGCGGGAGCCGGGGGTGTCGCGGACCCGGGTGTTCGGGTTGAGGAAATTGCGCCGGACGCCGTTGAGGTCGCTGCCGTGCCATTCGCCCATCAGGGCCGTATGGAGCGGGTTGGCGAGCAGCTGGTTCCAGGCCGCGTCGAAGACGGCGACGGGTGTGCCGGCCAGCCGGTCCAGCATGCGGTGGACGCCGGGCGTGATGTGCCGGGGGACCGTGCCGGGGCCCGGGGGCGCGAGGCCGGCCAGCCGGAACAGGTGCGTCCGTTCGTCCTGGGTGAGGCGCAGGGCCCGGGCCAGTGCTTCGACGACCTGGGCCGAAGGGCTGGTGGCGCGGCCCTGCTCGAGCCGGATGACGTAGTCGGCGGAGATGCCGGCCAGCTGGGCCAGTTCCTCGCGGCGCAGCCCGGCGGCGCGGCGGCGGTGGCCCGCGGGCAGGCCGGCGGCCTGGGGTGAGACGCGGTCGCGCCAGTGGCGCAGGGCCGTGCCGAGTCCGGTGTTCGCCATCCCCCGATTGTGCAAGCCGGCCGGTCGCTTGTCCTGGTACCGCCCGTCCCAGGAAAACCGGACACTTCCCGCCGCCGCGGTCCGGGCCGATCGTGGTGGCAGCACCCCGGAAGGAACGGAACCCATGAACCAGCTCGCTCTCGTGACCGGCGCCACCTCCGGCATCGGCCGGGCCTTCGCCGAACGCCTCGCCGCCGACGGCCACGACCTGATCGTCACCGGCCGCCGAGAGGACCGCCTCGCCGAGTTCGCCGCCGCGCACCCGGACGTGAGGGTGCGCACGGTCGCCGCCGATCTGTCCACCGACGACGGCGTCGGCACCGTCGCCGCGCTCTGCGCCGCCGAGCCGCTGACCATGCTCGTGAACAACGCCGGTGTCGCCCACTACATGCCGCTGGCGCAGCTGCCCGCCGACAAGGCCGCCGAGCTCGTCCACGTCAAGGTCGCCGCGCCCACCATGCTCACCCGGGCCGCGGTCGCGGGCATGCGGGAACGCGGCGAGGGGAAGATCGTCAACGTGGCCGGGATGATCGCCTTCAGCGGTCCCGCCGACTCCTCCGTCCTGCCCCGCCGCGCGGTCTACGCCGGGTCCCTGGCCTACCTCGTCGCCCTGTCCCAGGCCCTGAACGCCGAGCTCGAGGGCACCGGCGTCGGGGTGCAGGTGCTGTGCCCGGGCGTCGTCGCCACCGAGTTCCACGAGCGCCAGGGGCTGGACCTCGGCGCGGTGCCGCGCATGTCCGCCGCCGACGTCGTCACCGCGTCCCTACGCGGCTTCGAGCTCGGTGAGGTCGTCACCGCTCCGGGGGTCGAGGACGCCGGCCTGCTCGCCGCCGTCTTCCGGGCCGACCTCGCCGCCTTCGGCGGGCAGCGCCCGGAACTCGCCTCCCGCTACCGCTGAATCCCGCCGAAGAACCCGCTCAGCGCGGTGGCGAGCGCCTCGGGGTTCTCCTCGGCCACGTGGTGCCCCGACTCGATCGCGTGCCCGCGCAGGTCGGCCGTCCACGGCCGCCAGACGGCCAGGACGTCGCCGTAGAGGTCTTCCATGTCGTCGTCCCGGGACCACAGCACCAGCGTGGGGCAGGTGATCCGCCGCCCGGCGGCGCGGTCGGCGTCGTCGTGGGCGCGGTCGACACCCAGGCCCGCGCGGTAGTCCTCGAGCATCGCGGTGACCGTGGCCGGGTCGTGGATCGCGCGGTGGAAGTCGGCGAAGTTCTCCTCGCCGAGCCGTTCGGGGGTGTTCCTCGTGCGGACGTCGTACCAGGCGTCGGGGTCGGCGGTGATCACCCGCTCGGGTATTTCCGGCTGGGCGAAGAAGAACCAGTGGTACCAGTCCCGGGCGAACCGTGCGTCGCACCGGGCGAGGGCCTCGCCGATCGGGACGGCGTCGAGGATGGCCGCGCCGCGGACCACGTCCGGGTGGTCGAGCGCCAGCCGCGTCGCCACGTAGGCGCCGCGGTCGTGGCCCGCCACGAAGAACTCTTCATGCCCGAGGTGCCGCATCAGCGCGACGCAGTCCGCCGCCATGACGCGTTTGCTGTAGGGCGTGTGCTCCGCGTCGGTCGGCGGCTTGGTGGACTCGCCGTAGCCACGGGTGTCCGGGCACACGACGGTGAACCGCTCCGCGAGCCGCGGAGCGACGCGGTGCCACGTCGTGTGCGTCCGCGGATGCCCGTGCAGCAGCAGGACCGGCGGCCCGGACCCGCCGTGGCGCACCCGCAGTGTCACCGCACCGACGTCGGCGCGGTCCAGTGTGAAGCCCTCGAACACCTACTGCCCCCGGACATGAGCCCGCTGCCGCACCCCGGGGTTCCGGGATGCGGCAGCGGAGAAACGGGTCACTTCTTGTCCGTGACACCCTTCACAGCGTCCTTGATCTTCTCGCCGGCCTGCTTGAGCGAGCCCTTGGCCTGCTCGGACTTGCCTTCGGCCTGCCACTGCTCGTTGTCGGTGGCGTCGCCGACGGCTTCCTTGGCCCGGCCCTTGAGCTCTTCGCCCTTGTTTTCCAGTTTGTCGTTCATCAGGGTGCACCTTCCGTCACGGCGACATTTCCGGATCGGCCAGTCGCCAAAAGGGCCTTGACAGACTGATACCCACTCCTCGCGCGGCTACACATCGGCGGGCAGGTGGCCGCCCATCCGCTCGATCCGCTGGATCGCCGGCTCCGCGAGCACGCCGTGCACGATGACCGACACCGCGACGGCGAGGGCGCCGACCCGCCAGAGCACGTCCTGCTGCGGCACGGGGAGCCGGTTGAGCGTGTAGGCCAGGTAGTAGAGCGTCCCGATGCCGCGTACGCCGAAGAACGCGATCGCCGCGGTGGCGGGCCGTCCCGGCGACGGCGCGCCGAGCAGGGACAGCCAGCCCACCAGCGGCCGGACCACCAGCACGGCGACGACGGCGATCACCACTTCGAGGGGTTGCAGCCCGCGCAGCAGGCCGTCGCCGATCGCCAGGCCCAGCCCCAGCAGGGCGAGCGGGACGAACAGCCGTTCCAGCTGGTGGCCGAAGGCGTGCAGGACGCCGTGGTACTCGTGCTCGCGCTCCTGCGTGCGCACCGCGACCGCCGCGACGAACACGGCGACGAACCCGTTGCCGTGCACCACTTCCGAGATGGCGTAGGGCACGAACGCCAGCGCGAGCAGGACCAGCCCGTCGGCGTACTCGGCCAGCCGCAGCCGGTCCGACGGCGTCCGGAAGATCGCCCAGCCGAGCAGCCGCCCGGTGACCAGGCCGGCCACGACGCCGACGACCAGCGGCAGCAGTAGGTCCACCAGCACCCAGGACGGATCGAGGCGGGGCTCGCCGCTCGCCAGGGCCAGGCCGAGCAGGACGAACGGCATGGTGAGGCCGTCGTTGAGCCCGGCTTCCGTCGTCAGCGTGAAGCGGATTTCGTTGTTCCGGGCCAGTTCCGGCTCGACGTCGGGGTGCGGGACGCCGATGTCGCCCGCCAGCACCGGGTCGGTCGGCGCCAGCGCCGCGGCCAGCAGCAGCGCGACGCCGGGAGCGAGCGCGAGCCACCAGTACCCGAGCACGGCGATCGCGAGGATCGACACCGGCATGGTGACCGCGAGCAACCGCCACGTCGACCCCCACCGGCGCAGGCCGAACGGGCGGTCGACCGACAGTCCCGCCCCGGCGAGCGCGACGAGAATGCCCAGCTGAGCGAAGGATTCCACGCTGTCCAGGTGGGCGGCCGGGTCGCTCCAGCCGTTGCCGTAGGGGGCCGGCAGCGGGAGCAGCCCGACCACGATCCCGGCCACCAGCATCACCAGCGGCACGGAAAACGGCCGGTCGGCGACCAGCTTGGGCACGATCGCCGCCGCGAGCGCGAGCAGGCCGGCCACTCCGAACAACACCGTCAACGATGACAAAGGTCTCCTCCTGCGCGCTCGTCCCGCACCACCGCGGCCAGGAGACCCGGGCGAGCGTGGATGCCGGGTTCCACCGGGGCGCACCGCGATCGGCCGGGCACCCGGGAGCCGGGTAGCGTGGCAGAAGAGGCGCGCCGCGACCCGGATTCCCGGCGTGCGAGCGGCGAAACCGAGGAGGCCGCGGTGACGGCGATGAACGGGGCGGGCAGGCCGTGCCGGTTCTGCGGCAGGCAGCGCGACCCCCGGGTGCCCGGCCGGAACGGGCCGATCTGTGTGGACTGCGTCCGCGCCGGCCTGCGCGTGGTGCGCGACGGCGCGGACCGGGAGAGCGGCGCGGGTGACGTGCTGGCCGCGGTGACGTCGCCGCTGGCGGCGGTCTGCGACTACTGCGGCCGCCGCGAGCGCCGGACGTTCCTCGGGCTCCGGCGTCCGCTGCTGCGCGTCGACTGCGCGGCGCGGGACGCGGTGATCTGCGTGGACTGCCTGGACCACGCCGGTGATGTGCTGAACGTCGCCCTGCGCGGCTGAGGGCGTTTCCGGCCCGGCCACCGCGGGTAGCCGGGCGCCATGACGTCCACTCGGGAACACCGCACCCGGCCGGAGACCGCTTCGGTCGCCGAGACCCTGCGAGTCGCGCTCGAGGTGGCGCTGCCCACGCTGGCCGGTGGCGTGATCAAACGTCGTCCCGCGGCGATGGCGCTGGCCGGGAAGCTGCAGTTCGACCGCTCGGCCGTGCGGTTGCTGCGCCGGCTGCGCGAGCGCCACTACGGGCGTCCGCTGAAGCTGCGCGTCCCCGGCCGGTCGGTGGAACTGGCGCTGTCCGGCGCGGACGTGAAGCGGCTGCTGGCCGGCGCGCCGACGCCGTTCAGTCCGTCCACAGTGGAGAAACGGGCCGCGCTGAGTCACTTCCAGCCGCACGGTGTCCTGATTTCGGACGCGGTCGACCGGCCGGCCCGTCGCCGGTTCACCGAGGCCGTGCTGCAACCCGGCCGTCCGCTGCACGAGCTGGCGGCACCGTTCGCCCGGGCCGTCGCCGAGGAAGCGGCCGTCCTGCTGAGCGAGGTCACCCACAGCGGCGAGCTCGACTGGGACACCTTCAACGTCACCTGGTGGCGCCTGGTCCGCCGGATCGTGCTCGGCGCGGGCGCCCGTGACGACACGACGCTCACCGACCAGCTCGAACGCCTCCGGCTCGACGCGAACTGGGCGTACGCGCATCCGAAGCGCAAGCAGCTGCGCGAGGAGTTCCGCCGCCGCCTGACCGGGCACCTGGACCGCGCCGAGGCGGGCAGCCTGGCCGCCGCCATCGCCTCGGCCGGCGAGGACACAGCGCCCGACCAGGTGGCGCACTGGCTGTTCGCGTTCGACGCGGCCGGCATGGCGACCTACCGGACGCTGGCGCTGCTGGCGAGCCACCCGGCCGCCCTCGACCGCGCCCGCGCGGACCTCGACGGCGCCGACCTCGCGGAACCGAACCAGCTGAGTTACCTGCGCGCGTGCGTGCTCGACGCGGTACGGCTGTGGCCGACCACGCCGATGATCCTGCGTGAGACGACGGAGGAGACGTCCTGGGGACCGGCGGGGACGACGGTGCTGATCTTCACGCCGTTCTTCCACCGGGACCCGGACCTGCCGTACGCGGACCGGTTCGAGCCGGACCTCTGGCTCGACGGCCGCGCGGCGGAGAACCCGGCCCTGGTCCCGTTCAGCGCCGGTCCGGCCATCTGCCCCGGCCGCGACCTGGTCCAGTTCTGCGCGAGCACGATGCTGGCGAACCTGCTGCGCGACCACGGGTACGAGCAGGCGTCGGGACCGGTGCTGTCCCCGGAGCGCCCGCTGCCGGCCACCCTCGACAACTTCCACCTGAAGCTCAAGCCGGTCTGAGCCGGTGCCGCCGTGGTGCGGCGGCACCGGCTCAGGCGGTCACACCGGTGCGGTGAAGACGTACGAACCCGCGGGCAGGAAGTACGTCCCGGGCGCCGAGGGCACCGCTTCGGGCGGCGCGGTGATGCCCGACGGCCGGGACGTCGGCACCACCACCGTCGCCGAGGAACCGGCCGGGACCGTCACCCGCAGCGTCAGCTTCCTGCCCGCGGCCGACCAGTCGCTGACCGCGCCGCCGTACGGCGTCTCGTACGCCGACTTCGCCGAGGTGAGGCCGCCGCCCGGCTGGGGTGCGATGCGCAGCGACGCGTAACCGGGGGACGCCGGGGCCAGGCCGCCCACCGACCGGTACAGGAAGTCGCCCACCGAGCCGAGGCCGTAGTGGTTGAACGAGTTCATCCCGGGGTCGTTGAACGAGCCGTCCGGCTTGATGCCGTCCCAGCGCTCCCAGATCGTCGTCGCGCCGTGGCCGATCATGTAGCCCCAGCCCGGGAAGTCCGGCTGCAGCAGCACCCGGTAGGCGACGTCGGCGTGGCCGTGCGCGGCCAGCACGGGCAGCAGGTTCTCGACGCCGAGGAACCCGACGGTCAAGTGCCCGCCCGCCGCGGCGACGCGGGCCGCCAGCTTGTCCGCCGCCGGCTGGACGCGGTCGGCCGGCAGCAGCCCGAACGCCAGCGCCAGGACGTACCCGGTCTGCGTGTCCGACCCGATCGTGCCGTCCGCCGCCACGAAGCGAGCGGTGAACGCGGCACCGACCTGGTCGGCGAGCGTCCCGTACTTCGCCGCTTCGGCGGGGTGCCCGGTCGCCGCGGCCATCCGCGACACCAGCCGTGACGACCACGCGAAGAACGCCGTCGAAACCAGGTCGTGCGGGGTCTCGTCGTTGACGTTGAGCCAGTCCCCGTACGTCTGGTGGTCGCGGATCAGGTCGGCGCCGGAGGTCGACCGCAGGTACTCGATCCACCGGACCATCGCGGCGAAGTGCTCGTCGATCACGCCGGTGTCGCCGTAGCGCTGCCACAGGGTGTAGGGCACGATGACGCCCGCGTCGCCCCAGCCCGCGGTGCCCGAGCCGTTCAGCACGCCCGGGGCGACGTCGGTGAACGATCCGTCCTCGTGCTGCGCGTCGACCAGGTCGTCGCTGAACTTGCCGAGGAAGTTCGCGACGTCGAGGTTGAACGTCGACGTCGCGGCGAAGATCCCGATGTCGCCGGTCCAGCCGAGCCGCTCGTCGCGCTGCGGGCAGTCGCTCGGCACCGACAGCATGTTGGAGCGCTCACCCCACAGGATGTTGTGCTGCACCTGGTTGACGAGCGCGTCGGACGACGTGAAGGTGCCGGTCTGCGCGCCGGAGGTCCACATCGCCCGGCCGGTCAACGTCGCCGCGGTCGGCGCCGCGGGCAGGCCGGTCAGCTCGACGTACCGGTAGCCGTGCACGGTGAACCGCGGTTCGTACGTCTCGGCGCGGCCGGTGCCGGCGAGGGTGAACCGGTCGGTGGCCTGGGCGGCGCGCAGGTTCGTGGTGTAGACGGTCCCGTCGGGGTTGAGCACCTCGGCGTGCCGCATGGTCACCGTGGTGCCGGCCGGGCCGGTCACCGAAAGCCGGTTCCAGCCGCCGAAGTTCTGGCCGAGGTCGGCGACCCACACCCCGGGTTTCGGCTGGGTCCAGGCGACGGGCTTGAACTCCTGCTGCACCGTGACGCCGTTGTCCGCCTGGGACACCAGATTCGGCTTGGCGTCGCCGCGCACGCGAGGCGCCGCCCAGCCGCGGTCGTCGAAGCCGGGCCGGTCCCAGCCGGCCGCCGCGAGCCGCGCGTCGTAGGTTTCGCCCTGGTAGAGGTCGTCGGCGCGGATCGGGCCGTCGGCGGTCTTCCAGGTGCCGTCGGTCGCGACCGTGGTGCTCGTGCCGTCGGTGTACGTCAGCCGCAGCTGGGCGGAGTACCACGGCTCGGTGCCGTACTTCTGGCTCCCGGCGATGCCGACGCTGCCGGAGTACCAGCCGTTGCCCACCAGCGCGCCGAGCACGTTCTCCCCGGCGCGGATCTGCCCGGTGACGTCGGAAACCCGGTACTGCAGGCGTTTCGCGTAGTCCGTCCAGCCCGGCGCGAGGACCTCCGAGCCGACCTTGACGCCGTTGAGGTGGGTCTCCTGCAGCCCGAGCGCGGTCGTCAGCAGCCGGGCGCTCGCGACCGGCTTCGTGACGGTGAAGCTCTTGCGCAACAGGGGAGCGGGCGCGCTCACGGCGACGTTCGCACCCCACGGGCCGGTGCCGTACGCGGTCAGCGCCCGCGCGGCGACCCAGGAGCTGTCGTCGAAAGTGCGCTGCTGCCAGCCGTCCGGGCCGATCTGGCTCGCCTTCCACGTCCCGTCGGTGACCGTCTGCGGTCCACCTTGGACGATCAGCTTCGCGATGGTGCCCGCCGGGCTCTGCGTGGTGTTCTCCGTGCTGATCGCGATGGTGTTCGCCCCGGCCGTCAGCAGGCTGCCGACCTCGACGACCGCGGCCGTCTTCCACGAGTCGGCCACTCGCGGCGAGTCGCTGACGCGGGTGCCGTTGACCCACACGGTCGCGGTGTCGTCGCCGGTCACGACCAAAGTGGCCTTCGCCGGGGCCGCGGCCAGGTCCAGGGTCTTGCGGAAGAAACGGGTCGACGGCGGCACCCCGCCGAGCGGATCGCCTTCGGGGTACCAGATCCAGCTCGCCCCGGCGAGGTCCGGACCGGCCGTGGCGCGGCCGAGGAAGGCGCCGGTCCACTCGGCCGCCGGGCTCCGGAGCGCGGTTTCGAAGCGCTGCACCGGGCTCCAGCCGCTCGGCCGGCCCTGGCCGTCCCAGACGCGGACGCGCCAGGTGTAGGCGGTCAGCGAGGCGAGTGCCGGGCCGCCGTAGGCGACGTCGGCCTGCTGCGCCGAGGCGACGCGGCCGCTGTCCCAGAGGTCCTTCCCGCCGGCGGACACGACGAGCTGGTACGCCGACTGCCGCTGCTGCGGCGCCGCCGACGTCAGCTTCCAGCCGAACCGCGGCCGCGCCGGGTCGACGCCCAGCGGGTTCACGCGGTTCGCGACCGTGGCGCTCGCGACCGAAAGCGGTGACGCCGCGACGGGGTTCGGCGTGGTGACGCCGGCGCCCCACGGCGCGGTGCCGTAGGCGCCGAGGTCCGCGGCCGGCGACCAGGTCCCGTCCGCGAAGCCGGGCTGTTCCCAGCCCTCCGGCACGGTCGTCGCGCTCTTCCAGCCGGCCCCGGTGGTGAGGTCGGTGCTGCCCGCCGCGGTCGTCACCCGCAGCCGCCCGAGCAGGCCGGCCGGGCCGGCGGCGTTGCGGACGGCGACGGCGAGGGTGTTGCGGCCCGGGACGAGCGCGGGCCGCAGGTCCACCGGCAGCGCCGTGCGCCACGAGTCCCTGGTGCGGGCCGAGGAGGCGAGCGGGGTGCCGTTGAGCCAGACGTCGGCGGTGTCGTCGCCGGTGAGCAGGAGCCGGGCGTCGGTGACCGCGCCGGCGGGGACGGTGAACGTCGTGCGGAAGTACCGGGTCCCGGCCGGCGCGGCGACACGGGCGTCGCCCTCCGGGTACCAGATCCAGTGCGCGCCGGACAGCCCGATCGGCGGCGCGGCGCCGGCGGGGGGAACCGCGGCGGCCGACAGGGCCAGGATCGCGGCGAGCGTGGTGGTGGTGGCGCGCCAGAGCTTCGAGGGCAGCATGCAGGCTCCCTTGCGGCGGGGATGGGGACGCGAATTAGAACGTTTCAACCAAGCGCTGAGAGGTGACTGTAATCACCACCTCACGTGTTGGCAATACGCCACCGGTACGCACGAGGCCCGCGAGCTGCCGTTTCGGCCGGATTCCTAAATCGTTTCAGGGCGCCGGGACCGCCGCACCCCGATGATCACGACGACCACCGCGACGCCCAGCAGGATCAGCGCGATCGGCAGCGCCGTGGGCAGCCAAGGCCAAGCGTCGCCTTCGAAGACGACTCCGTCGGTGGGCAGCTCCAGCACCTTCGCCGTCCACCGCGCGGTGGCGACGTCGGTGCGGCGGGACAGCCCGCTCACCGCAAGGTCGTAGGGGAAGCCGGGCCGGTCGTGGACGTACTCGGGCGCCGGCCCGCCGGGCAGCGGGGTGACTCCGCGAATCGCGCCCGGCACGAGCAGCCGGTCGAGCCGGGCCGAGGCGAGGGAGGCGCGGGGCAGGAACGTGAGCCCGTGCCGCGACCGGATCGGGCCGCCGTCGAAGCCGACGGCGAGCGTGCGCGAAGACAGGGACTGGCCTTCGGTGTCGAACACCGACGCGAGTTCGACCTCGCCGACGCCGTTCGCGAGCAGCACGCCCGTTGCGCCGGGGTGCCAGCGGAACCCGGCGTTGAGGATCGCCGCGGCGTCCGGCATGCCGGACGGCGGGTGCACCGGCACCGCGGTGCCGTAGCGGCGCCAGCCGATGGCGGCCGCGGCGTCGGCCGCCACCGCGGGCCCGGCCAGCCGCTCGACCCAGTGCAGCGT
>NZ_JBHVXZ010000125.1:0-28469 GCF_042881395.1 Amycolatopsis sp. NPDC058278
GAGCCCCACATGTCACCGACATTTTTCGGGGGCTCGGGTGGCGGAGCCCCCGACTTGGGGCGGAGCCCCACATGTCACCGACATTTTCGGGGGCTCGGGGTGGCGGAGCCCCGGATGTCGTTGCCGGTTTCCGCCCGGTCGCGGGCTGGTGCGTTCGGCCTACGGTTGGTTTACTCTCCAGTAGCTCCCATACCGCCGGTACGCCCGCCGTCGGCGTGGGCTCTCTTCCCGCAGCAACGGAGGTGCCTGGATGAGCCTGGTCGCGCTCGCCACCACGATGGCGGACAAGGTGACCGAGACGGTGCGCAGCGTCGACGTGATGCGGCGGGCGGGCCTCGTTCCCTTCCCCCGGCTCGACGAGGGGGTGCGCTCGCTGGTCGCGCTGCGGAAGTTCGGCCCGTTCGCCGGCGCCAACCACATCTCCGCCCGCCGCGACCCGGCCGCCGTCGGCATCGTCGACGAGCTCGGCCCGCTCACCTACAAGCAGCTCGACGACCAGTCGAACGCGCTGGCCAGGGCCTGGTCCGAGCGCGGCATCCGGCCGGGCCAGGTCGTCGCCGCGCTGTGCCGCGACCACCGCGGCCTGGTCCTCACGATGGCCGCCTCGGGCAAGCTCGGCGTCCGCCTGCTGCTGATGAACACCGGGTTCGCCAAGCCGCAGCTGGCCGACGTCACCCAGCGCGAAGGCGTCACCGCGCTCGTCTACGACCAGGAGTTCACCGGACTGCTCGACGCGATCCCGGACGGCGTCGACCGCTACCTCGCCTGGGTCGACCCGGGCTCGGACCTGACCGACCGGACCGTCCCGGTGCTCGACGAGATCATCGCCAGCACCGACGACCGGCCGTGGCCCGCGCCGGCCAAGCCGGGCGGGTTCGTGCTGCTGACCAGCGGCACCACCGGCACGCCGAAGGGCGCGCCGCGGCCGCACACCTCGGCGCTGGCGTCGGCGCAGTTCCTCGACCGGATCCCGCTGCGGTCGAACGAGGCCACCTACATGGGCGCGCCGCTGTTCCACGGCACCGGCCTGTCCCAGTTCATCCTCTCCTTCGCGCTCGGCTCGAAGGTCGTGATGCGGCGCAAGTTCAACCCCGAAGAGGCGCTGCGCGGCGTCGCCGAGCACAAGTGCACCGCGCTGGTGCTGGTGCCGACCATGCTGCAGCGCATCGTCGACCTGCCGAAGGAAGTCCGGCAGAAGTACGACACGTCGGCGTTGCGGATCATCTTCGTGGCCGGCTCGGCCTTGTCCCCGGACCTCGGCAACCGGGCGAACGAGGCGTTCGGCCCGGTCGTGCACAACCTCTACGGCTCCACCGAGGTCGCGGTGGCGACGGTCGCGACGCCGGAGGACTGGGCGAAGGCGCCGGGCACGGTCGGCCGCGCGCCGGTCGGCTGCAAGGTGGCGCTGTACGACCAGAACGGCCGTCCCATCACCGAACCGAACGTGACCGGCCGCGTGTTCGTCGGCAGCGGGCTCAGCTTCGGCGGCTACACCGACGGCCGCCACAAGGAGATCATCGACGGCCTGCTCTCCAGCGGCGACGTCGGCCACTTCGACGAAGACGGCCTGCTGTTCATCGACGGCCGCGACGACGAGATGATCGTCTCCGGCGGCGAGAACGTGTTCCCGATCGAGGTGGA
The DNA here is from genome assembly GCF_042881395.1 of Amycolatopsis sp. NPDC058278. Lineage (NCBI taxonomy): Bacteria > Bacillati > Actinomycetota > Actinomycetes > Pseudonocardiales > Pseudonocardiaceae > Amycolatopsis > Amycolatopsis sp. NPDC058278. The sequence continues at coordinate 1,642 of NZ_JBHVXZ010000125.1, forward strand.
GAACCTGCTGGTCGAGCGCGAAGACGTGATCGAGGCGGCGGTGATCGGCGTCGAGGACCCGGAGTTCGGGCAGCGGCTCAAGGCGTTCGTGGTGCGAGCCGAAGGCGCAGAACTCGACGCCGACGAGATCCGCGACTACGTCAAGGCGAACCTGGCCCGCTACAAGGTGCCGCGGGACGTCGAGTTCCTGGACGAACTGCCGCGCAACGCGACCGGAAAGGTGCTGCGTACCAAGCTGTCATGAGCCGCGCTGCACGTTGACGATCCGCCAGCACCCATCGCGGCGTTCGGCGACCACCGTGCAGGCGACGCCGTCGCGGTGCCCGGTCGCGACGCCGACCGACGGCGTCACCTGCAGGCGCGTCCACCGGAACGCGCCCGCCGGGACGCGGCCGGGCCAGCCGGCCTTGCCGAGCACACGCCCGGCCGGCCCGTCGCCGCGGAAGCCGTCGGCGAGCAGCGGCGCCAGCGCCTCGGTGTCGCCGTCCGCGTCGGCGTCCCGCCAGCGGGCCAGCAGTTCCTCGAACGTCTCCACGGGTTCGAAGGTCGCAGGCACCCGGTGGCGCAACATCGGCCACCTGGCCGAGATCCGCTGGCAGACTGGCCGGGCCATGACTGCGACGAAACTCCTGCCGGCCGGCACGGTCACGATCCTCTGCGCCGGCGATGCCGCCCCGGTCGTCTTCGCGACCCCTGACGAGGCGCTCGCGGCGCTGCCCGGCGGCCCGGCGGCCGTGCACACCGGGGACGTGCTGATCCGCGACGACGGCACGCCAACCGGTGCCGCCGTCCGCCGTTGTGAACACCTGCGCGCGCTGGCCGAAGACGGCCGGATCCTCGTGTCGGCCCGCACCGCGGCGGCCCTCGGGGACGCCGTCACGCTGCACGACCTCGGCGTCCACCGGCTGCCGGACCTCACCGCGCCCGAGCGGATCTTCGAACTCGGCGAGACGCCCGGGCCGCTGCGCTCGCTCGACGCCGTCCCGAACAACCTCCCGGTGCAGCTGACCGGGTTCGTCGGCCGCGACGCCGAGGTCGCGGAAGTCCGGCGACTGCTCGCCGGAACGCGGCTGGTCACGCTGGCCGGACCCGGCGGCAGCGGCAAGACGCGGCTGGCCGCGCAGGTCGCCGCGAGCACCGAGTGGCCCGACGGCGTGTGGTGGGTGGAGCTGGACGCCGTGACCGACGTCGCCGAGCAGGTCGCCGCGACGCTCGGGGTGCCGGTGGAACCCCGGATCGGCGCGGCGCGTTCGGTCGCGACGGAACTGCGCGACCGGCGCGTGCTGCTCTGTCTCGACAACTGCGAGCACGTCCTCGACGGCGCCGCCGAAGTCGCGGTCGAGCTGCTGCGGTCCTGCCCCGAGGTCGCGGTGCTGACGACCAGCCGGGAGCCGCTGGGCGTGCCGGGGGAGACGGTCTGGCGGGTGCCGCCACTGGCCGTCGAGGAGGCCGTCGCGCTGTTCGTCGAGCGCGCGGGCGCGGTCCGGCCGCTGTTCACCCTGGACACGTCCAGCGCGGCCGCCGTCCGGTCGATCTGCACGCGGCTCGACGGCATCCCCCTGGCCGTCGAACTGGCCGCGGCGTGGCTCGGAACCCTGGCTCCGCACCAGATCGATGCCGGCCTCGACGACCGGTTCGCCCTGCTGACCCGCGGCCCGCGCGGGGTGCCCGCGCGGCAGCGGACCCTCGAAGGCTCGATCGCGTGGAGCCACGACCAGCTCGACGGGGAAGACCGCGCGGTGTTCCGGCGGCTCGCGGTGTTCGCCGGCGGGTTCACCCTGGACGCGGCGGGCGGCCCGGCCGTGCTGCCGGCACTCGGCCGGCTCGTCGACAAGTCCTTGGTACTGGCCGAAGACGGCCGCTACCGGCTGCTGGAAACGCTCCGCGAGTACGCGGCCGCCCGGCTGGCCGAGGCGGGGGAGACCGACGCCGTCAGAGACCGGCACCTGGACCACTACCTGGCCTTGGCCGAAGCCGCCGAGCCCGAGCTCGACCGCGACAAGGACGCCTGGCGGGCGCGGGTCGAGCCCGAGCGCGACAACTTGCGCGCGGCCCTGGAATGGGGGCTGGCGCAGGAGGATCCCGACCGGGGCCGCCGGCTCGCCGCCGCCGTCGCGTGGCTGTGGAACCTGCACGGCCGCGGACATGAGGGCCTGGCCTACCTCAGGCGCGCGGTCGCCCGGCGCCCGGACGACCGGACACCGCTGCAGGCCCGGCTGCTGACCGGGATGGGCCTGGTCGCGGACACGACGGCGCCGTTCGACGTCGAAGCCGCACAGCGCGGCCTGGACCTCGCCACCGAACTCGGCGAAGCGGGCTTGCGTGCCCGGTGCCTCTCCCTGACCGCCCTCGGCCACGTGTACACGGACCTGGACACCGCCTGGGACGTCGCCGTCGAAGCCGAGAAGGTCGCCGAGGACGCCGGAGACGGCTTCGCGCGGGACAGCGCGTTGATGCTGCGCGGGATCGTCCGGTTCGCCCGCGACCGCCACGCCGAAGCGGCGCCCCTGCTCGACGAGGCGGCCGAAGGCCTGCTGCGCCGGGGCGATCGCGGCCTCGCGTCGACCGTCCTCAGTGTCCGGTCCGGGATCGCGCTCGCCGCGGCGGACCTGCCGCGGGCGCGGGAACTCGCCGGGCAGGCCGTCGACGTGGCCGCCCCGCTCGGCGACTTCCACCGCGTCAACACGACGCTGTGCCGCCTGGCGCTGGTGCACTGCGCGGCCGGGGAAGCCGACGCCGGGTTCCGCGTGATGGAGCCGTTCCTGCGGCTGCTCGAGACGGCGGGTGACGTCTTCGTGCCGGGCATGGCCGGCGTGCTCGGCGAGCTGCATTGGCGGCGAGGCGAGTTCGAAGCCGCGTTGCGCTGGTTCGAGCGCGAAGCCGTGCCCGGGACGTACATGGCCGCGCAGGGACTGGCCGAACGCGGCGCTCTCCTGCGTGCGCTCGGCCGTCCCGACGAGGCCGTGGAGGTGCTGGCCACCGCCGTCGAGCTCACCCGCCGCTGGTCCCTGCCGTCGCCCTTGGCCGGCGCCCTGGACCAGCAGGGGTACCTGGCGGAGCCGGAGCAGGCGGCCGAGCTGCACCACGAAGCGCTGAGCCTGCGGCTCGACCACGGCCTCCGGCTGGGTGTCCTGGCGAGTCTCGACGCGCTGACGACGCTGCTCGCGCGCACCGGCCGCGCGGGCGACGCCGCCCGAGTGCTGGTGTCGGCTTCGCAGGCGCGGGCCGAGCTGGGCATCCCCCGGCGTCCGTCTGCGCAGGCGGAGGTGGACGCGCTCGGCCTGGCGACATCCGAACCGCCGATGCCGCTCGACGACGTGGTGGCGTTCGTGCGCCGGGCCCGGGGAACGCGCGGCCGGCCGTCGAGCGGCTGGGGCAGCCTGACGCCGACCGAGCTGGAGGTGGTGAAGCTGGCGGCCGAGGGCTGCACGAACCCGGAGATCGGCACCCGCCTGTTCATGAGCCGCGGCACGGTGAAGACGCACTTGGCGCACGTGTACGCGAAGCTGGGCATCGCGAACCGCACGGAGCTGGCCACGCTCGCGGCGGCCCGCCTGAGCTGAGTCAGTCCCAGTCGATGCCGAACACACCCGGGCCGAAGTCGAACGCCACCGCGTGGACGCCATCCGCGCCGTCGAGCTTCAGGGGGCGCCGGGCGAGGGTGCCGTTCGCGCCGTTGCGGGAGTACTGCCAGCAGCGGCCCGGTGCGGTGCCCCTGGCGAACCGGACCTCCAGCAGGTACTCCCGCACCGGGCGGCGGAACTCGCGGTAGTGGGTGTTGCGGCACTCCGGGTACGGCGGCCCGCTGTTGGTCAGCGTGTACTCGATCAGGTGCGTCTCGCCCCGGTTGATCGGCTGGTCGAAGAGCAGTTCGGTGACGAGCAGGCCGTGGGACTCGTCCGTCTCGGCGCGCCCGATCCGGCAGTTGCGCACGGCGTGCAGTTCGGGGACGCCCGCCGCCGGGTCGTCCTGGGTGTAGACCAGCAGCCAGCGGTCCTGGCCGTCCGCGACGGCCTGGAACACCGCCCGCGCGGTCACCGCGCGCTGGCCGCCGTCCGCAGCGATCTCGCACAGGTCGTGCAGCCCGACCATCTTCAGCGGCTGCTGGCGGTCGAGGGCGTGCGGCGCGCCGACCTTCTCCAGCAGCGGCTGCAGCACCTCACGCGGGAACGACATCGGCTCGCCGCCGGCCTGGCGCTTCCCGGCGCCGCCGCGGGGCCGGGGCGGGGGCAGCAGCCCGAGCAGGGACCCGGCGGGGACGTCGAGGATCTCCTCGAGCGTGCGGACGGCCGAAAGCGAGCTCTGCCGCTCCGGCTGCCTCTTGCCCGACTGCCAATAGCTCAGCGCGGTGACGCTGACGACGACGCCGCGGGCCCGCAGCCGCGCCTGGATCCGGTCGAGCGACAGCCCGCTGGTGGCGATGGCCGCGCGCAGCCGGATGGCGAATTCGGTGCGGCCGCTCTCCTGGCCGTCACCCGCCGCGCTGTCCGCCATCGCTGAATTCCCGACCCGCCCCATGCCGTCCCCCGACGATCCCCGACACGGAGCACGTTAGCAGTTTTCCGCGTGGTCTCCGCGCCCCTCTTCGGTCGTGCCGCCGGGACGCCCACTCGGGCGAACGGGCTAGTACTGGCAACTGTGAACCATTGCCCCGGCCTGGGCCGACGCGCTTGTATGACTTGCCTGCGCCGGTGGCACCGCCTCCCCCTCACGGCCCACCCGGACGCAGGTGCGACCGGCCGCGTGAGCGGTTCCGGCTCCGGTTCACCCGGCCGAGTTGTGCGACCGGCCGGTGTGGCCGCGCGATGACCGGTGGCCCGGCGACGCCCCCAGCGCCGGGCCACCGGTCTTGTTACCACCGGGTAGCATCCGGGCATGGTTCTCCGGCAGAACATCCTGATCACCGGCGCCAGCAGCGGGCTGGGCGAGGGCATGGCCCGCCAGTTCGCGGCGAAGGGGCGCAACCTGGCGCTGTGCGCGCGGCGCACCGAGCGGCTCGAGAAGCTGGCCGCCGAACTGACCGCGGCGCACCCCGGGATCCAGGTCGTCACGCGCACCCTCGACGTCACCGACCACGACCGCGTGTTCGCCGTCTTCGCGGAGTTCCGCGACGAGCTCGGGTCCCTCGACCGGGTGATTGTGAACGCCGGGCTCGGGAAGGGGCAGCGGGTCGGCACGGGGCGGTTCGACGCCAACCGCCAGACCCTCGAGGTCAACTTCGTCGCGGCGGCCGCCCAGATCGAGGCCGCCGCCGGGATCTTCCGCGAGCAGGGCGCCGGCCACCTCGCCGTCATCTCCTCGTTCAGCGCGCTTCGCCCGTTCCCAGGCAAGCTCACCGCGTACGCCGCTTCGAAGGCCGGGATCTCGGCGTTCGTCGACGGCACCCGGATCGAGCTGAAGCGCACGGGCATCGCCGTCACCGACGTCCGGCCCGGCTACATCGAGTCGGAGATGAACGACCGGATCGGCCGGAACCCCGTGCTGGCCAAGGCCGAAACCGGGGCCAGGGCGCTGGCCAAGGCGATCGAGGCCGAACCGCGCCGCGCCTACGTCCCGGCGTGGCCGTGGGTGCCGCTGAGCGTCGTCATGCGCGTGGTGCCGGCGGCGCTGCTGCGGAAGTTCACGTGAACGCCCCGGTCGAGGTCCGCGCGGAGGACGCCTTCGACGCCGCCGCGGTGCACGCCTGGCTGAGCGCGAAGGTCGAGGGCCTCGGGGACGAGCCGCCGCACGTCCGGCAGTTCCCCGGCGGCGCGTCCAACCTGACGTACCTGCTGGCCTACCCGGACCGCGAGCTGATCCTGCGCCGCCCGCCGGCCGGGCACAAAGCGGCGTCGGCGCACGACATGCGGCGCGAGTACCGCGTCCAGCACGCGCTGAAGCCGGTGTTCCCGTACGTGCCGCGGATGGTGGCGTTCGGCGACGATCCGGCCGTGCTCGGCGGCGACTTCTACGTCATGGAGAAGCTGGACGGCCTGATCCTGCGCGGCGACCTGCCGCCGGGGATGACGCTGACGCCGGAGCAGGCGCGCGAGCTGTCCGGCAAGGTCGTCGACCGGCTGGTGGACCTGCACGCCGTCGACGTCGGGAAGGCCGGGCTCGCCGACCTCGGCAAGGGCGCCGGGTACGTCGAGCGGCAGATCCGCGGCTGGTCGGAGCGGTACGTCGCGGCGCGCACGGACAACGTCGGCGACTTCGCCGAGGTCCGTGCGTGGCTGGCGGCGAACCAGCCCGGCGAGGTCGAGATCTGCCTGATCCACAACGACTACCGGCTCGACAACCTGGTGCTCGACGGTCCTTCGGCGTTGACCATCACCGGCGTCCTCGACTGGGAGATGGCCACGCTCGGCGACCCGCTGATGGAGCTGGGCAGCATGCTCGCCTACTGGGTCCAGGCCGGCGACGACGACGTCATGCACGCGAGCCGCCGCCAGCCGACCCACCTGCCCGGGATGTTCACCCGCGAGGAGTTCGTCGCGCGTTACGCGGAGAAGACCGGGCTTTCGATCGGCGACTGGCGGTTCTACGAGGTCTACGGCTTGTTCCGGCTCGCCGCCGTGCTGCAGCAGCTGTACCGCCGTTATCGCGACGGCGCCACGCGCAACCCGGCGTTCAAGGACTTCTGGCAGTTCGTCGGGTACCTGGACTGGCGCTGCCGCGAGATCATCGCGAAGGGGAGCGTGTAGTGGGCGCCATCTACCTGGTCCGGCACGGTCAGGCGTCCTTCGGCGCGGCCGACTACGACGCGCTGTCCCCGCGCGGCTTCGACCAGTCCACTGTGGTCGGTGCGGAACTGCTGCGGCGCAACGTCTCCTTCAGCCAGGTCCGGTCCGGCTCGCTGGCCCGCCAGCGCGACACCGCGGCGACGGCGCTGAAAGTGCTCGGCAGCGACGTCCCGGTGGTCGAGGACCCGCGCTGGAACGAGTACGACCACGTCGACATCGCCCGCCACCACGCCGGCGGGGCACCCCAGGAGGATTCGCGGGCCTACCAGGGCGTCCTGGACGCGGCGTTGACGGCGTGGACGTCGGCCGGCGCCGACGGGCCGTGCGCCGAGACGTGGCCCGCGTTCCTCGCGCGGTGCCGAGACGCGCTTTCGGACCTGGTCGCGGCCCTGGGCAAGGGGGAACACGCGGTCGTGTTCACCTCCGGCGGGGTGATCGCGACGATCTGCGGCCTGCTCGTGGGGACCCCCGAAACCGGACTGCTCAAGCTCAACCGCGTCACGGTCAACGGTGGGATCACCAAGCTGGTGTCCGGGCGCGGCGGCGTCACGCTGCTGTCGTTCAACGAGCACCCGCACTTCGAGGCGGACACGGCCGCATTGCTCACCTACCGGTAGGAGACGCTCGATGGAGTTCGGCGAGGTCACGCTGTACCCGGTGAACGGCCACGGCCCGGAGGACGTCGTCGTCGACGGCGAGGGCCGGATCTACACCGGCGTCGACGACGGCCGGATCCTGCGCCTGTCGCCCGACGGGCAGCACATCGACGTCATCGCCGACACGGGCGGCCGCCCGCTCGGGCTGGAGCTGCACGGCGAAGACGAGCTGCTGATCTGCGACGCGCGGGCCGGCCTGCTGGTGGTCCCGCTGGCGGGCGGCGCGGTTTCGACCTTGGCCACGTCCGCGCTGGGCCTGGACTTCGTGTTCTGCAACAACGCCGCGGTGGCGTCCGACGGGACGATCTACTTCACGGATTCGTCCCGCCGCTTCGGCATCGACAACTGGCGCGACGACCTGATCGAGCAGACGGCAGGCGGCCGGCTGCTGCGCCGGTCCCCGGACGGCTCGATCGACCTGCTCGTCGACGGCCTCCGGTTCGCGAACGGCGTCGCACTGGCCCCGGACGAGTCGTTCGTGGCGGTGGCGGAAACCGGCGCGTTCGGCGTGTCCCGCGTCCGGCTTTCGGACGGTCACGTGGACCCGCTGGTCGAGAACCTGTGGGGCTTCCCGGACAACATCTCGACGGGCACGGACGGGCTGATCTGGATCACGCAGGCGTCGCCGCGCGTGGCGGCGCTCGACGTGGTCCGGCGGTTGCCGGCGGTCCTGCGGGCGGGCATCCGGCGGCTGCCGACGTCGTTGCAGCCCCGCCCGGGCCGTGAGGTGGGCGTCCTGGGTGTCGCGGCCGACGGCCGGGTGGTGCATTCGTTCCGCGGCGAGATCCCGGGCTTCCACATGCTGGTGGGCGTCCGCGAGTGGCGGGGGCGGTTGTATTTCGGCTCTTTGGAGGAGTCGGCGATCGCGGTGACGCCTACCATCGGGTGATGCTGAGCAACGTCCGGATCGAAGCCCGCATCCCCACTCAGGACCTGGCCCGCGCCCGGCGCTGGTACGCGGAGAAGCTCGGGCTCGAGGCGGTCGAGGAACGCGAAGGCGGCCTGCGGTACGAAGGCGCGTCCGGCGTCTTCTGCCTGTACGCCTCGGCGGGGACGTCCGACGGTTCGTTCACGCAGGTCGCCTTCTACGTCGACGACCTCGAATCGACGGTCGCGGTGCTGCGCGAGCGCGGGGTGGTGTTCGAGGACTACGAAGGCATGCGGGGCGGGATCGTGGAGATCCGCGGCAACTACCCGAGCAAGGGCAGCGGCGAGCGGGCCGCGTGGTTCCGCGACAGCGAAGGAAACTTGATCGGGCTGGGCGAAGTGGTGCCCTGAGGCGCTACCGGGGTCGATGAGCAGCTTGGTTGAAGGCGGCCTTGCTGGCTTTGTAGAGGTCGTAGCCGGATTCGGTGTTGCGCGTGATGCTGCCCTGTTCCGAGGACATGACGGCGACCGTGCCACCGGGGACGACGAGCTCGCGAAGGGCTTCGAGGGCGCGTAGCGGGCTCAACGCGGTGGTGATCATCACCTCGGTGAACATCGCGGTCGGGACCTCGCCGATCGGCAGGTTCGACGCGGTGCTGGACGCTCTGCTCGGCCCGATCGTCTACGCCGCGCTCACCGGGACGGTGGTTGCCCGGGCTGTGGTGGACACGCTTTTCGACGAGCTGCTCAGGCCCGGCCGCGCCGGCGCTTGAGGCGGGTGAGGACGAACCACGTGTGCCCGATCCCGACCGGAATCACGATCGCGGCCCAGAAAACGAACTCGCCGGTGCTCGGCCGGCCGTACTTCACCGTCAGCCACCAGGCGAGGACGCCACCCAGCACGGCCACGAACAGGCAGGCCCACGCCCGGTGGCCGACCGCCCACGATTCGAGCTTGGACAACGGCCTTCCGTTTTGCGCCATGGATTCTTCCCCTCAGTCGGTCGAGGGAAGAATGCCCGGATCGTCCGCCCGCAAAACCGGAACGGCTCAGCGGCCCGTCCAGCGCGGCTCCCGCCCCGCGGACCAAGCGGCGTAGAACTCCTTGTGGTCCTTCGCCGTCATCAGCAACGCCTGCGTGATCGCCTCGAGCTCGATCGCGCTGCCCAGGTCCATGTCCAGCTCGCGGGTCAGCAGCACCTTCGTCGTCGCGTAGGCCAGGGCGGGGCCGTCAGCCAGACGCCGGGCCAGAGCGGCGGCCGCGGAAGGGAGTTCCGAGTCGGGAACCACCTGCGAAGCCAACCCGATCTCCGAAGCGCGCGCGGCCGAAACCTTGTCCCCGAGGATCAGCAGTTCCGTCGCGCGACCGAGGCCGACGAGCCGCGGCAACAGGTACGCCGACCCCATGTCCGCGCCCGCCAGCCCGACCTTCGTGAACAGGAACGCGAACTTCGCCGACTCCGCCAGCAGCCGGAAGTCGCTCGCCAGGGCGATCACCGAACCCGCTCCGGCCGCCACGCCGTTGACCGCCGCGATCACCGGGAGCGGGCACTCGCGCAGGGCCTTCACCACCGCGCCCGTCATGCGGGTGAACTCGAGGAGCTCCGCCGTCTCGAACTTCTGCAGCTCGCCGATGATCTCCTCGACGTCGCCGCCCGAACAGAACCCGCGGCCCTGGCCGGTGAGCACCAGCACCCGGACGTCCTCGTGCTGCGGGAGCTCGGTGATCAGGTCCCGCAGATCCGCGTAGACGTCGAAGGTCAGCGCGTTCAGCTTGTCCGGGCGGGTGAACGTCACCGTGGCCACCCCGTCGGACACCGTGAAGCCGAAGTGCTCCCACTCCTTCGTCAGCGGGGCAGTTGCGCGGAACGGGCTCATGACTGGATTCCTCCGCCGTCGAGTACGAGGGTCTGGCCGTTGATCGCGGCGGCCTCCGGGGCCGCCAGGAAGGACACCGCGAACGCCACCTCGGCCGGCTCCAGCAGCCGGCCGAGCGGGGACGCCGCCGCCAGCGCCGCTTCCGCGTCCGAAGAGGACCGTCCCGACCGCGAGACGATCCGCGCCACCGAGGTCGCCGTCATGTCGGTGCGGACGAACGCCGGGCACACCGCGTTCGCCGTGACGCCGGTCCCGGCCAGCTCTGCCGCCACCGCGCGCATGAAACCCACCGCCGCGTGCTTCGACGCCGTGTACCCGGCCGTGTAGCGGTAGCCGACGTGCGAGGCGGTCGACGCCACCGTGACGATCCGGCCGCGGTCGCGCGAGCGCATGCCGTCCAGCACCGCGCGCGTGCAGAGGAACGCGCCGGTCGCGTTCACCTCGAACTGCTCGCGCCAGTCGTCCAGCGAGGTCCGGGAAACCGGGGCGCTGGACGAGATCCCGGCGTTGTTCACCAGCACGTCGACCGGGCCGGCCGAGGAGAAGTACGCAGCCACGGCTTCCTCGTCCGTGACGTCGCAGTCCGCGCGGCCCGGCGCCAGCACGGTGTCACCCGCGGCGCGGAACCGGACCGCGATCGCCGCGCCGATGCCGCGGGTGCCGCCGGTGACCACCACCAGGCGGCTCACGGGCGGGCCGCCAGGGCACGCCGGTCGAGCTTTCCGTTGGCCGTGCGGGGGAGTTCCGCCATGAAGACCACCTCGCGGGGGTACTTGTGCTTGGCCAGGTGGGCTTTCGCGTGGTCCTTCAGCTCGTCGGCGGAGACCGGGGCACCCGGCCGCAGCACGACGTACGCGCGGGGGACGACCAAGCCGTCGATCTCGTGGCCGACCACCGCGCAGTCGGTGACGTCCGGGTGGCCGAGCAGGCAGTCCTCGATCTCGCCGGGCGCGACGAACACGCCGCCGACCTTGAGCAGCGCGTCGGCGCGGCCGTGGTGGCGGAAGTACCCGTCCGGTGCGCGGCTGAACAGGTCGCCCGACGTCAGCGTGTCACCGTCGAACGTCCGCGCCGACTTCTCCGCATCGCCGTGGTACTCCAGGGCGATCGTCGGCCCGGTCACGCGCAGCGGCCCGATTTCCCCGTCCGGCACCGGGTTCCCGAGCTCGTCGACGACCTGGGCGGTGTAGCCGGGAACGGGGGTGCCGAGCGTGCCGATCCGGGCCGCACCCGGCCGGTTCGACAGGTAGATGTGGTACGCCTCGGACGAGCCGATCCCGTCCACCACCGGCACCCCGAAGGCCGCGTCCCACTTGCGGTGCAGCTCCGGCGGCAGCGCCTCGCCCGCCGACGTCGTCATCCGCAGGCAGCTCAGGTCCTGCTCCGCCGCGGCCGAGTGGGCGACCATCGCGCTCATCATCGTCGGCACGTTGACCAGCACGGTCGGCCGGTACCGGGCGATCAGCCCGAACATCAGGTCCGCCGTGCTGCGTTCCCCGAAGGCGATGCCGGCCGCGCCGACACCGAACGGGAACAGCGCCACCAGGTCGCGCGCGTAGCCGAAGAACAGCTTCGGCACGGCCAGGACAGTGTCGTCCTCCCGCAGGCCGAGCACCTCGACGGCGTACCGCTCGAAACTCTCCTTCGGACTGCGCAGCGGGTGCACGCACGCCTTGGGCGCACCCGTGCTGCCCGTGGTGAACTTCCAGATGCCGACGTCGTCCACGGTGGTCGGCGCGGCTTCCAGCGAGTCCGGCGCCGCGTCGACCAGCGTCCGAAAGGGACGTTCACCGGGGCGCAGATCGGCTTCGGGAACGCCCGTGACGAGCAACCCGGTGGCGCCCGCCGCTCGCAGCGCGGGCAGCGTGACGGCGTCCGCGAGCACCACCACGGCCTCGGTGTAGCCGAGGTAGTACGCGTAGTCCTTGGGCTGCAGGAACGGGTAGACCTCGGCGGTGACCGCGCCGATCTTCTGCGCGCCGTACCAGGCCGCGACGAACTCGTCGCCGTCGCTCAGCGCCAGCAGCACCCGCTGTCCTTTTCGGACACCGGCGTCGAGCAGGACGTTGCCGACGCGGTTCGCCATCGCCGCGAGCGACGCGTAGCTGACCGTCCGGTCCCCGACGTACAGGGCGGTCCGGGCGCCCCGGCCTTCGGTCACGTGCCGGTCGAGGAAGTGCGTGGCGAGGTTGAACGGCTCACTCACGGGCCAGCTCCCGGATCGCTTCCACCAGCAGGTCGGTCAACGTCGAGAAGGTCTCCGAGCCCTCTTCGGCGGTCGCTTCCGCGGGCCGGCCGCAGTACGCCCCGGTCATGCCCATCGCGAGGAAGCCGCCGTCTTCGGGGGCGGCGGCCAGGCTCACCGGCACGTGCGGCAGCTCCCGCATGACGGCCTGGTCGACCAGCTCGGGCCGGTCGGCGAGCACCAGCGACGTCTCGTACCGCCCGGCGTGGCACTCGCCGGACCGGAACTCCTCGGTCAGCCGCTCCGCGTGCCGCCGCCGGACCAGGTCGAGCAGGGCGACGCGCCCGTCGTAGGCGAAGTTCAGCGTCTCCACGGCTCGCCGCAAGGTGACCAGGTGCGCGGGCTCGAAGTGGTTGTTGACCAGCAGGATCCGCTTCAAGCGCTGGCCGATCAACGCGGACCCGATGTCGACGAGCAGCGAGTGCAGGGTCTCCTCGCCGATGTGCACGCCACCGGCGAACCCGGCCGCGAACCGCGTGACGCCGTAGTGCACCTCGGGGAGGATCAGGGCATGCAATTCGGCATCGGCGGCCAGCCGCTCGGCCGCGCGCTCGCACATCCCGCGGGAGATCAGCGGGTCGGTGCCCAGCGGCGCGTGCGGGCCGTGCGGCTCGATCGCGCCCACCGGCAGCAGGAGCACGGGAACGCGTGAGCCGTCCGCCAGCGCGGCCACCTGCGGCGAGCTGAGGTCCGCGAAGTACGTCACGCAAATCAAGCTACACCGCAGCGGCCTGAGGTGTATAGAGTTGCGCCCATGCCCACCGATGCCTTCGAAGCCGGCCCTCAGGAGCTGGTCATGACGTTGCTGGGCAGCTACGTGCACCCGCGCGAAACCCGCCGGGTGTGGTCGGGCGGCCTGGTCGCGGTGCTCGCCGAGCTGGGCTTCTCCGACGGCGCGGCCCGGATCGCGCTCACCCGCCTGGTGCGCCGCGGCCTGCTGCAGCGCCACCGCGAAGGCCGCACCGTGCACTACTCGCTGACCCGGCGCACCGTCGCGCTGCTCGCCGACGGCGACCACCGGATCTTCTCCCTCGGCCGCCGCGAGCGCGCCGCCGGCGAGTGGACCGTGCTGTGGCAGAGCATCCCCGAGAGCCGGCGCCAGGCCAGGGAACGCCTGGTCAGACGGCTGCGGTTCCTCGGGTTCGGGCCCTACTCCGACGGCACCTGGATCGCTCCGCACGACCGCGAGGCCGAGGTCGTCGCCCTGCTCGGCGAGCTCGACGTCACCGAGCACGCCGGGCTGCTGCTCGGCCGCCCGTCGGCCGCACTGGACGTCCGCCGGTTCGCCGGCCGGGCCTGGGACCTCGACGACCTGGCCGCGCGGTACGCCGCGTTCGTCGGCCAGTTCGGCGGGTACGCGAGCCGGGAGCCGCCGGACGCCGAGGCGTTCGAGGTGCGCACCCGGCTGGTGCACACCTTCCGCATGTTCCCGTCGCTCGACCCGGAACTGCCCGCCGGCCTGGTGCCCGCGCCGGACTGCCGGGCGGCGGCGGTCGAACTGTTCCACGATCTGTACACCGCGCTCGCGAAACCCGCGCAGCGCCACTTCGACGAGGTGACCAAAGGATGACTGAACCCAGTCAAGCGACCCAGGAAGCCCTGAGCTACACCTCGTACCTCGGGCTGGACGACGTGCTGAACGCGCAGCGCCTGCGGTCCGACGAGCACGACGAGCTGCTGTTCATCGTGATCCACCAGGTGTACGAACTGTGGTTCAAGCAGATCCTGCACGAAGCCGAGTTCCTCCAGCGGAACCTCGAAAAGGGCAACACCGCGCACTCCATCCGCACGCTGCGCCGGATCCTCACCATCCTCAAGGTCGCGGTCGCGCAGATCGACGTGCTGGAAACCATGACGCCCAGCCAGTTCGCCAGTTTCCGCGCCCGTTTGGACGCTTCGAGCGGCTTCCAATCGGCCCAGTTCCGCGAGCTGGAAGCGGTGCTGGGGCGGCGTGACGAGCGCGTGTTCGCGCACTACCCCGAGGACGGCGAGCAGCGGAAACGCATTGCCGGCGCGATGGCGCGCCGGTCGTTGTTCGACTCTTTTCTCGCGTACCTCAAGGTTTCTGGCTACACGGTCGAGTGTGACCGAGACGTCACTCGACCGGTGGAGCCGTCCCCGGCCCTGCAGGCGATATTGCTGGACGTGTACAGCGACGACGGGGGACCCTCGGTCGTCGCGGAGTGTCTGGTCGATCTCGACGAAGGGATGCAGGAGTGGCGCTACCGGCACGTGAAGATGGTCGAACGCACCATCGGCGACAAGACCGGGACGGGAGGATCATCCGGCGCGACTTACCTGCGTACCACGCTTTTCCAGCCGATGTTCCCGGATCTCTGGGCCGTACGGAGCCGACTGTGACCACTTTGGACGACCTGCGCGCGGACGGCAACAGCCTCGCCGCGCACTACACCCGGTTCGCGGTGGCCGACCGCCTCCTGCTTTCCGGGCACTCGCACCAGGCTTGGCCGGACGTCGCCGAAGAAGGACTCCTCGAGTCCTTCGCCGACGCCGCCCGCGACGTCGACGGCAAGTGGGACCGTGCCTTCGCGAAGGCGGACGAGCTGCGCGCGGGCTTCCGCCTGCTGCTCGGCGACCCGCACGGCGAGTACGCGCTCGGCGCGAGCACGCACGACCTGGTGCTGCGCTTCCTGTCGGCGATGGAGCTGCCGCGACGGCCGCGCCTGGTCACCACCGACGGCGAGTTCCACACCCTCCGCCGTCAGCTAGCCCGCCTCGAGGAGGAGGGCGTCGAGATCGTGCGGGTGCCGCTCGAGCCGGTGACGACGCTCGCCGAGCGCGTCGCGGGCGAGGTGAACGACGACACCGCGGCCGTGCTCGTGTCCGCGGTGCTCTTCGAGACCTCGAGGCTGGTCCCCGGGCTGGCGCACCTGGCCGACGTCTGCCGCGGCCGGTCGATCGAGCTGGTCGTGGACGCCTACCACGCGCTCGGCGTCGTGCCGTTCGCGCTGCACGACCTCGGGCTCACCAACGCCTGGGTGCTCGGCGGCGGCTACAAGTACCTGCAGCTCGGCGAGGGCAACTGCTTCCTGCGGCTGCCCGCCCACGCCCAGGAGCTGCGGCCGGTGATCACCGGCTGGTACGCCGAGTTCGGCGCGCTCGCCGACGAGCGCCACCCCGGCCAGGTGCCCTACGCCATCGGCGGCGACCGGTTCGCCGGCGCCACGTACGACCCGGCGAGCCACTACCGCGGCGTCCGGGTCCAGCGGTTCTTCGCCGAGCAGGGGCTCACCCCCGAGTTCCTCCGCCAGGTGTCGCAGCACCAAGTCGGCCTGCTCGCGTCGGTGTTCGACTCGCTCGGGCTGCCCGAAGACGTCGTCACGCGCGACCGGGAGACGCCGTTGGAGCGGATCGGCGGGTTCCTCTCGCTGCGCTGCGCCGACGCCGCCGGGCTGCAGGCGGCGCTGGCCACCGAGGGCGTCCGCACCGACAGCCGGGGGCAGTACCTGCGCTTCGGTCCCGCGCCGTACCTTTCGGACACGCAACTGGAGACGGCGATGCGCACCTTGGGCAAGGTGATCAACGGCTGATTACCCGTCCGTATCGCGAGACCGGCACTGGTCCGGCGATCACCGGGGATCTAGGTTGGTGCCGGGCACCCACGGGCGGACGACCTCCGCGCGCCGGGTTCCCGCCAACCCGTGAAGCGCGTCCCGGCCACGAACCGGGCGCGGGAGACAAAGGAGTCACCACCGTGACCGAAGGAGTGTTCGCCCGGGGCACCGGGCACGAACAGGTCGTGTACTGCCACGACCAGGCCAGTGGCCTCAAGGCCATCATCGGCATCTACTCCACCGCGCTCGGCCCCGCACTGGGCGGGACGCGCTTCCACCCCTACGCCACCGAATCCGACGCGCTCGGCGACGTCCTCGCGCTGTCCAAGGGCATGGCGTACAAGAACGCACTGGCCGGGCTCGACCTCGGCGGCGGCAAGGCCGTCATCATCGGCGACCCGAAGACGCTCAAGTCCGAAGCGCTGCTGCGCGCGTACGGGCGCTTCGTGCAGTCCCTCGGCGGCCGCTACATCACGGCGTGCGACGTGGGCACGTACGTGCAGGACATGGACGTGGTGGCCCGCGAGTGCCAGTACGTCACCGGCCGCTCGCCGGAGGACGGCGGCGCCGGCGACTCGTCCGTGCTCACCGCGTTCGGCGTCTTCCAGGGCATGCGGGCTTCGGCCGAGCACGTCTGGGGCAGCCCGGACCTGGCCGGCAAGCGCGTCGGCGTGGCCGGCGTCGGCAAGGTGGGCCACATCCTCGTCGGCCACCTCGTGGAGGCCGGTGCGCAGGTGACGATCACCGACGTCCACGCCCCCGCCATCGAGCGGACCCGCTCGATCCACGCGAGCGTGCAGGTGGTGTCCGATGTGGACACCCTGCTGCGCACCGAGCTGGACGTCTTCGCGCCGTGTGCTTTGGGTGGCGTCCTGAACGACGAGACCGTGCCGGTGCTCGGCGCCCGGATCGTCTGCGGCGCGGCCAACAACCAGCTCGCGCACGCGGGCATCGACAAGCAGCTGGCCGACCGCGGCGTCCTGTACGCCCCGGACTACCTGGTGAACGCGGGCGGCGTGATCCAGGTCGACGACGAGCGCCACGGCTTCGACTTCGAGCGCGCCAAGCGCAAGACCACGGCCATCTACGACACGACGAAGGCGGTGTTCGCCCTGGCCGAGGCCGACGGCGTGCCGCCGGCGACGGCGGCCGACCGGCTCGCCGAGCGGCGGATGGCGGAGGTCGGCCGGCTGCGGTCCATCATGACCGGGTGAGCCTTTCCGCGTTCTTCGAAGCGGTGGGCGTGCGGGGTTTCCTGCACGCCCGCCGGCTCGGTTCTCCCGGCGAATCCGGCCTGGACGCGGACTCGCCGGTGGTACTGGCGTCCGTGGTGAAGGTGCCCCTGGCTTTCGAGTTCGCGCGCCAGGTGGCCGCCGGGCAGCTCGACCCCACCGACCGGGTGCGGGCGTCCGCCGCGGACCGCCTCGGCGGAACCGGTTCGGCGGGCTTCGCCGACGACGCCGAATACAGCCTGCGGGACGCGGCGCTGCTGGCCCTTTCGGTGTCCGACAACACGGCCGCGGACCTGCTGTTCGACCGCGTCGGCGTGGACAACGTCCGGTCACTGCTGACCGAGCTGGGCTTGACCCGCACCACGGTGGTCGGCGCGCCGCGGGACGTCCTGCGCACGATCATCGAAGACACTTCGGCGGGTCACCCGTTGCGGGCCCTGGATCCACTGCGGACTTCCGCGAGCACGCCCCGCGAGATGACGGCGTTGCTGTCGGCGATCTGGGCCGCGGACGCGGGTGCTCCGGTTCGCGAGTGGATGTCCGCGCAGGTCAGCTGGCACCGGTTGACGGCGGGGTTCCCGCCGGAGGTGGCGGTGGCGGGCAAGACGGGCACGATGCCGGGGATCCGCAACGAAGTCGGCGTCGCGACCTATCCGGACGGCACCGCCTACGCGGTCGCGGTGTTCACGACCGGCGGGGCCGAGACGCTGCGGCGCCCGGACATCGACCGCGCGATCGGCGCGGCCGCGCGGGCGGCGGTCGATCAGCTGCGCTCGTAGAACACGTCCCACGGCCGGGGACCCGGCGAAGGGGGGACGATCCGCGACACGCCGTCGTCCTCGAGGACCCCGGCCGCGATTGTCCCCAGCGTCGCCGCTTGCGGGTGCGGGCTGGCCGAGGGCCAGGCGAAGGCCATCCGGGCCCGCAGCACCTCGCCTTCGAGCGGCCGCCACACCACCCGCGGTTCCTTGCGGGCGCCGGGTTCGAACGCCACGCCGTGCCCGGCCAGGACCAGCCCGAGCACGAACTCGGGATTGCGGGCGTGCCGGATCGCCGCCGGGCGGAAGCCGTGGTCCCAGCAGGTGCGTAGGAGGGCGTCGTAACTGCCCGGCGCGGCGGCGCGCGGAGCGTGGACCAGGCCTTCGCCGGCCAGGTCGGCGAGGGTCAGCGCGGCGCGGCGCGCGAGCGGGGAATCGCGGGGGAGCACCACGCCCAGCGGGGTGTCGACGACCGGGCCGAGGTCGAGCCCGACCACGTCGACCGGCAGGTGCAGGAGGCCGGCGTCGAGTTCGCGGTCGGCGAGCAGCCGGGCCTGCTCGGCCGTGGTGAGCTCCTGCAGGTCCAGCCGCACGGCCGGGCACGCGGCGGCGAACTTCGTCAGGATCGCGGCCAGCACCCGGCCGGGCAGTTCCGGAGGCACGCCGGCGCGCAGGCTGTCCAGCTCCCCGCGTTCGGCCTTCGCCACGAGGGTCGTCATGCGGTCCCAGCGGGAGAGCAGATCGCGAGCTTCCGCGCGCAGCACTTCGCCCGCCTCGGTGAGCGTGACGCGGCGGCCGCGCTCGAACAGCTTCGCGCCCAGCTCGGCTTCGAGCCGTTTGACGCGCTGGCTCAACGGCGGCTGCGCGATCCCGAGCCGTTCGGCGGCCCGGCCGAAGTGCAGTTCGTCGGCGACGACGAGGAAGTAGCGCAGCGAACGGAGGTGGTCCACGCTGCGACGATAGCCGTTCGCCTATCGAAATGCGGTCGTCTCGATCTTGGACAGCACGGTGCCGGTCGTGGTCGGGTGTCCGGTATGGACAAGGGATTGAGCAGGCGCGGGCTGTTCGGCGCGGGCGCGGCGGCGGCCGCGATCCTGGCGGGCGCCCCGCCGGCGGTGGCGGCGGCGGGCGGTTCGGGAATGCTGCTGCGCTGGTGGGGGAACAACGGCTGGGAGATCCGCATCGGCCCGAAGACGGTCCTCATCGACCCGTGGCTGACGCGCTTCAAGACGGGAACGTACACACCGGCGGGCGCGGATCCGCGGACGCCGCTTTCGGTGAACCGCGCGTTGATCGACGGCTACCTCGACCGCGGTTTCCTCCGGGCGGACCACATCCTGGTGACCCACGGCCACTACGACCACCTGACGGACGTCCCGTACCTGGCCGAACGCACCGGGGCGACGGTCGTCGGCACCGAGACCCATTTGAGTCTCATGGCGGCGATGGGTGCCCCCGAGGACCAGTTGGCGATCGCGACGGGCGGCGAGGACCTGACGTTCGACGGGTACTCGATCCGGGTGCTGCGTTCCCTGCATTCGGCGACGGGCAGCCGCGCCCAGGTGGCGTTCCCGGGCACCCGGCCGCTGTCCCGCCGCGACCGCCCTCGGGTGATCTCGGACCTGCTGGAGGGCGGCACGCTGGCGTACGTGGTGTCCGGTGGCGGAGCGAGCGTGCTGGACTTCGGGGGTTCGAACTACGTCGAGTCCGAGCTGGCCGGCCTCCGGCCGGACGTGGTGCTGCTGCCGCCGGGCGGGGCGAAGGTGCGGGAGTACGTCCCGCGCCTGCTGCGGACTTTGGGCGGCCCCCGATGGGTGGCGGCAACGCACTGGGACGACTTCGACCTGCCGCTGGGCCAGGCGCACGACCCCAACGGCGGCTTGGAAACCCTGCGGAAGGCGGTGGCGGCGGCCGGCCCGGGCAGCCAGTTCGTGGTGCTGGACCACCTCGGGGAATTCACCCCCTGAAAGCGCGAAGGCCCCCACCGCTCGCGGTGGGGGCCTTCGGCTCAGCCGCTCTTGCGGCGGAACGTCCGCTTGTTCGCCGCCGGGCCGTGGGCGTGCTGGTTCTTGCCGCCCGCGTTCTCGTGCGACGCTCCCGTTCGCGCGTGGGCCTGCTTGCGCTCCAGTGCTTCGCGGAACTTGCGCTTGACGTCGTCCTCCTCGCCGCTGGGCGACGGGTCCGGCTCACTCATGCTTACCTCCGAAAATGACGACGTGTGACCGCCCCAGCCTGGCATCACTCAAACTGCTTGGCGAGTCGATTTGGTCACGTCGTCAGCGTTGGGGGGACGGTACGCCGCCGAACTGGACCGACTTGCGGGTCAGGGGGCGGCCGCAGTGGTCGCACAGCAGTATCGGGCGCAGCCGCTCGCCGCACTCGACGTGGTGCAACGTGATGTCCGGCTCCTGGCCCGTCACCTCGAACCCGCGCGACCACTCCGCGATGAACGCCAGCGCCGGGAAGAACGCCAGGCCCTTCGCCGTCAGGCGGTAGTCGCGGGCGTCGGTGCGGGTCTTCGCCACGCCGGTGCGCAGGACGCCGACCTCGACCAGCTTGCTCAACCGGCCCGACAGCACGCTCGGCCCGATGCCCAGCTCGCGCTCGAACTCCGAAAAGTGCCGGCAGCCGAGCAGCGCCGACACCAGCAGCCCGGTCGACCACCGGTCGCCGAGCAGCTCCATCGTGTCCGGGAAGAACATCAGCGGGTCGCCGGCCAGGGACTCGGCGTCCTTGCGGCGGAAGCGCTTGGACGCCGTCGCCGCCGCGACGCCGGTGCTGTCCAGCCGTTCCGCGCGGACGTCGCGCGCGTCGACCCGGCGGCCGCAGGCGGCGCAACCGAGGGGTGCTGATGTAGCCAGCTCGCAGTCGAGGTGGATCAGCGTCGGCAGCACTTCGCGCCGGCCTTCGACCCACTCGCGCTCCCACGCCCAGATCGAGATCAGCAGCGGCCACAGCTCGAGGCCGCGCTCGGTCAGCCGGTATTCGTGCCGCGTCCGCCGCGCGTCCCGGTACGGCACCCGGATGAGCATGCCCGCGTCCACCATGTCCCGCAGCCGTCCCGCCAACGCCGTCGGCGAAATGCCCAGTCGCAGGCGCAGCTCTTCGTACCGGCGGAAGCGCAGGAACAGGCTCTGCAGGATCAGCAGCGTCCACTGGTCGCCGACCAGTTCGAGCGCCCGGCGCAGCGGATCCCCCGCCGGCCGGACGCGGTGTGCAGACGCTTCGGTCACCACTTCCCCCTCGTTACACGACGACCTCAGGGTAACACCTGGCTACATCAGAAGAAGCCTATTGACACCTGGGTACACAAATCATAGTCTCTTCTCCATCAGCCCGCGCAGCCAGGGAGCAGCCCGATGACCAGCACCTCCGAACAGCCGCTGATGGTGGCCCGGACGGCGGACACCGGCGAGGACAACCCCTACCTGCTCGGCGTCTACGCCCCCGTCGGCACCGAGATCGACGCCCAAGACCTGCAGGTCATCGGCGAGATCCCGAAGGACCTCAACGGCGTCTACCTGCGCAACGGCCCGAACCCGCGGTTCGCCCCGGAAGGCCGCTACCACTGGTTCGACGGCGACGGCATGATCCACGCGGTCCACCTGGAGAACGGCAAGGCCCGCTACCGCAACCGCTGGATCCGCACCAAGGCCTTCGAGGCCGAGTCCGCCGCCGGCAAGGCGCTCTGGACCGGCGTCATGGAGAACCCGAAGGACAACCCCTTCGGCAATTCCCACGGCCTCGGGCTCAAGGACAACGCCAACACCGACGTCGTCTTCCACCGCGGCCGGATCCTCGCCACCTGGTACCTGTGCGGCTCGCCGTACGCGGTGGACCCGCTTTCGCTGGAGACCCTCGGCGCCGAAGACTTCCTCGGCACGCTGGCCGGCGACATGATGGCCCACCCGAAGGTCGACGAGGCCACCGGCGAGCTGTTCTGGTTCGACTACGGGCCGCGCCCGCCGTACCTGCGCTACGGCGTGATCAGCGCGGACGGCAAGGTCGTGACCACCACCGACATCGAACTGCCGGGCCCGCGCCTGCCGCACGACATGGCCATCACCGAGCACTACGCGGTGCTGATGGACCTGCCGCTGGTCCAGGACCTGGCGGCGGCGAAGCAGGGCCGGCACAAGCTGCACTTCGACCGCTCGCTGCCGAGCCGGTTCGGCGTGCTGCCACGCTACGGGAACGGTAGCCAGATCCGGTGGTTCGAAGCGAGCCCGTGCTACATCTACCACGTCGTCAACGCCTGGGAAGAGGGCGGCGAAGTCGTCCTCGACGTCTGCCGTGTGCAGCGCCCGCAGCCGCGTGCCGACGCACACACGCCGCTCGCGAAGATGCTGTCCTACCTGCGGCTGGACGCCCAGCTGCACCGCTACCGCTTCGACCTGCGGACCGGCGCGTGCCGCGAAAGCGCGCTCGACGACGACAACACCGAGTTCCCGACCGTCGACGCCCGCGGCGTCGGACGGCGGAACCGGTACTCCTACGCGGTGCACATTTCGCCCGAGTCGACGCTGAAGTTCGACGGGCTGGTGCGCCACGACAATCTTGCCGGTACGAAGACCGAATACCGGTTCGGTCCCGGCCGGTGGGGCAGTGAGGCTCCGTTCGCACCCCGCGAAGGAGCACCCGTCGATTCGGCGGACGGGTATCTGGTGACGTTCGTGCAGGACGAGCGCGAGGGACGCTCGGAACTGGACATCTTCGACGCCGCCGACCTCGCTGCCGGACCCGTGGCCAGGGTCCTGCTTCCCCAGCGTGTCCCGCTCGGTTTTCACGCGACCTGGGTCCGGGCGGACCAGCTGGACAACCTCCGCTCATGAGATGCCATCGAGAGGGTCGTGCCCGGGACTTCCGGACACGGGGATGGTGGAGTGCGGAGACGATCGACCAGCTCGTGAAGGAGCGGGTCAGTGCCGACCCGGAGGGTCTCGCGCTGGTCGATCCACCGAACACCACCGCACTGGTCGGACGCGATCCGGTGCGGTGGACCTGGAACCGGCTCGACGAACGCGTCGACGTCCTGGCCGCGTTCCTGCTCGCCAGAGGGGTGCGAGCAGGTGACGTAGTGGCTGTGCAGCTGCCGAACTGCTCGGCCCTGGTCCAGGCGTTCCTCGCGATCGTGCGGATCGGCGCGGTCGTCACCCCGTTCCCGGTGTCCTACCGGGAGCACGAGATGGTTCCGATGTGCCGGCGCACCGGGGCGGTCGGGGTGATCACGGCATCCAGATACGGCGAGCACCCGCTCGCCGGGGCGGCCCTTGGGCTAATCGGCGCTTCGGCGCTGTCGGTCCGGTTCGTCGTCGCCAGAGGGGACGACGAACCGGCCGGCGCCCTGGCCTGGCCCGAAGCTCCCCTGTCCGAAGCGGACAAATCCGCTTTGGACTCGCACCTGACCGAAGCCGACGTGAACGACTGCGTCACGATCTGCTGGACGTCCGGCACCGAAGCCGAGCCGAAGGCCGTGCCGCGCTGCCACGGAGATTGGCTGGCGACAGCCGCCGGCTGTGTCCAGGCCGCCGGGATGACCCGCGACGACGTCCTGCTCTCGCCGTTCCCGATGACGAACATGGCCGGCATCGGCGGCATGTTCCTGCCGTGGCTGCTGACCGGCGCCGTGTTCGTCCCCCACCACCCGTTCGACCTGCCGGTGTTCCTGGGGCAGCTCGCGGCCGAGCGCGTGACCTACACCCTCGCGCCGCCGGCGTTGCTGACCATGCTTCTGCACAACGAAAAGATCCTGTCCGGAGTGGACATCTCGGCCCTGCGGAAGATCGGGTCCGGCTCGGCGCCGCTCTCGCCGTGGCTGGTGCGCACCTGGGCCGAGCGGTACGGCATCGACATCATCAACTTCTTCGGCTCGAACGAGGGCACCGCGCTGCTGTCCGGTCCGGTGGACATCCCGGACCCGGACCAGCGCGCGACCTACTTCCCGAACTACGCCTCCGCCGCCACTTGGTCGACCCCGGTGGCCGGGTGGACGTCGGTGCGGCTGCACGACCCGGTCACCGGCGAGCGGGTGACCGAATCCGGGCGCCCCGGCGAGCTGCACATCGCCGGGCCGACGGTGTTCGCCGGTTACCTCACGGAGGTGGGCGAGCCGCTCGACACCTCCGCGTTCGACGAAGACGGGCACTTCCGCACCGGCGACGTCTTCGAGATCGACGGCGAGGGCGGGGAGTTCCTGCGGTACGTCGACCGGCTGAAGGACCTCGTGATCCGCGGCGGCATGAACATTTCGGCCGCCGAGGTCGAGGGCCTGCTGGCGGGGCACCCGGACGTCGCCGACGTCGGGGTGGTCGGCGTGCCCGACGAGGTCATGGGGGAGCGGCTGTGCGCGGTCGTGGTGCCGGGTGCGCGCAAGCCGTCCCTGGACGAGCTGGTCGCGTACCTGAGGGAGAAGAAGGTGGCCGCGTTCAAGCTGCCGGAACGGCTCGAGTACGCGGAGTCCTTGCCGCGCAACCCGGTGGGGAAGATCCTGAAGCGGCTGCTGCGGGAAAGCCTGGGGTGAGGTCATGACGGTGTTCGTGCTGGGCGGGGCGCAGACCGACTTCGCGCGCAACGTCACGAAAGAAGGGCGGGGGATCCTCGAACTGTTCGCCGAGGTCGTGCCGGCCGCCCTCGCGGACGCCGGGGTCTCGGCCGCCGACGTCGAGGTCGCGCACGTCGGGAACCTCGCGGCGGAGCTGTTCACCGGCCAGGCCCAGCTGGGCGGCGTGCTGGTCGCCGCGGTGCCGGAGCTCGACGGCGTGCCCAGCACCCGGCACGAAGCCGCGTGCGCGTCCGGCAGCACGGCCGTGCTCGCCGCGTGTGCGGACCTCGAAGCGGGCCGCTACGACTTGGCGCTGGTCGTCGGTGTGGAGCTGATGCGCAACACCGACGGGCAGCGGGCCGCCGAGCACCTCGGGTCCGCCGCGTGGGCCGGTCACGAAGCCGTCTCCGCGAAGTTTGCCTGGCCGGCGCTGTTCGCCGAGGTCGCCGACGCCTACGACGCGCGCTATGGCCTCGATCCCGGCCACCTCGGGCTGTTCGCCGAGCACGCTTTCGCCCGGGCGGCGCGCAATCCGCTGGCGCAGGCCCGCGACTGGCGGTTCCCGGACGGCGCGTTCGGGTCCGACGACGCCCTGAACCCGGTCATCGAGGGCCGCCTGCGCAAGCAGGACTGCGGCCGGATCACCGACGGCGCCGCGGCGGTCCTGCTGGCTTCGCCCACGTTCGCCGGCCGGCTCGGTGGTGGCTTCCCGCGCATCGCCGGCTTCGGGCACCGCACCGCGCACATCGGTCTCGCCGAGAAGCTCGCCGCCGGGGGCGAGTACCTGTTCCCGCACCTGCACGGCGCCGTCGCCGACGCCTACCGGCGAGCGGGCCTACCCGGGCCGGACGCGCTCGACGTCGTCGAGCTGCACGACTGTTTCACGATCACCGGCCTGGTCGCCTTGGAGCACCTCGGTGCCGCGCCGCCCGGCGACGGTGGCCGGTTCATCGCCGGCGGCGGGCTCGACGCGGCCGGGATCAACCCGGGCGGCGGCCTGATCGGCCTCGGCCACCCCGTCGGCGCGACCGGCGTCCGCATGCTGCTCGACGCGGCCCGGCAGGTGACCGGCACGGCGGGCGAGACGCAGGTCGACGGCGCGCGGACGGCGTTGACGCTGAACGTCGGCGGCTCGTTCACCACGGTGGTCACCATGATCGTGCAGGCTTCCGCATGAAGCTTTCGGTGTCGCTGGGCCTCTGGCAGGACCGCCCGCCGGAGGAAGCCCTCGAAACCGCGCGCGCCGCCGAGGCCGCGGGCTACCCGGAGCTGTGGATCGGCGAGATGGCGACCTGGGACGCCTTCGCGCTCGGCACCGCGATCGGCGCGGCGACTTCGCGGATCTCGCTGACGTTCGGGCCACTGGCCGTGACCGTGCGCGACCCGGCGACGATCGCCATGGGCGTCGCGTCCGTTGCGGCCCTGACCGGACGGACGACCGGGGTCGCCTTGGGCACGTCCAGCGACGTCGTCGTGCGTGGCTGGCACGGCCGGTCGCGTGATCGTTCCGCGACGGCGCTGGCGGAGTCCGCGGTCGCCGTCCGGCAGCTGGTTTCCGGTGAGAAGTCCACAGCGGACGGTTCGGTGGTGGGTTCGCACGGCTATCGGTTGCGGCTGCCCGCGCCGAAGTCACCTTTGACGATCGCCGCGTTCGGTCCGAAGGCCCTGGAGGTGGCGGCCAGGCACGCCGACCGGATGGTGGTCAACCTGGTCAGCCCTGCGGCCGCGGCGTCCTTGGTACGAGGTCTGCACGAAGCCGCTTCGCGGGCGGGCACCACGCCCCCGCCAGTGGCCGCCTGGGTGGTCGCCGCTGTGGACCCGGACCCGGCAGCCCTCGAACAGCTGCGGCGCGGAGTGGTCGGCTACCTGGCGGCGCCCGGGTACGGCGAGATGTTCCGCGCGGCGGGCTTCGGCGACCTGGTCGACTTCGCGCGCACGCGCCCGCACCCGCGCGAACTGCTGGCGGCGGTCCCGGTGGAGGCGATCGCGACGGTGGGCCTTCTCGGTTCGCCGGAGGACATCACGGCGAAGGCGGCCGAGTACGCGGACGCCGGGATCGACGAGCTGGCGATCGTCCCGGCCACCAGCGACGACGACCCGGGTGGCGCGAAAACTCTCGCCGCGTGTCGATCCGCCGTCCTTCCGTTCGACGCGTAGGCATGACCGAACCCACGAAAACCCAGAACCTCGACCGATCCGGGTCCGCGGCGTTGCCGTGGAGCAGGGCGCGCGACCTCCTCGCCACCCAGACCCCCAAGGAAGACCTGACGTTCTTCGTCGGGACCGTCCGCCCCGACGGGCGGCCGCACGCCGCCGGCGTCGGCGCCATCTGGGTGGACGACACCCTGTCTGTC
>NZ_JBHVXZ010000126.1:0-15454 GCF_042881395.1 Amycolatopsis sp. NPDC058278
CCTCACCCCGCGCCCCTGGGCACCGGGGCGCGGGGGGCTCGGCCGGGGGGGGTGGGCGCCCCCGGGGGGGGGCCCCCCACCGCTCGGTCCGGACCTCAGCCGCCGTCCGTGGGGAGCACTCCCGCGGCGTAGCGGATCGCGCCCAGGAGGAGCGCCCGGAACGCCGGGTCCGCGTACGACTCGGTCGTGTGGCCGAGGCCGGTGTAGAACGCCCGGCCGCGGCCCTGCGGGTGGCACCACGTGATGGGGTGGTCCGCCCCCATTCCGCCACCGAGGTAGCTGGCCTCGTCCAGCGACTGCAGCACGCGCACGCGGCCACGCGGGTTGGCGCGGAAGTCGTACAGCTCGTCGGTCCGGGTCCACACCGGCGGCAGGTGGGCGGTCGCCGGGTGCGTGCCGTCTTCGGTCACGAAGCGGGCCTGCTGGATCGCCGGGTGGGTCCGGAACCGGGCACCCACCAGCTGTCCGTACCACGGCCAGCCGTGCTCCGTGTCGGCTGCCGCGTGGATGCCGACGTACCCGCCGCCACCCTCCACATAGGACTCGAACGCCGCCTTCCGCACCGCGTCCAGGACTTCACCGCTGGTCGACAGGAACACCACCGCGTCGCAGGAAGCCGGCAGCTCCGCCGCGTCTTCGGTCGCCGTGACGTCGAACCCGTGCGCCGAACCCAGTTCCCGGATCGCGCGGATCCCCGCCGGGATCGAGTCGTGCCGGTACCCGGCCGTCTTGGAGAACACCAGCACCCGCACCCGTGGCACCTCCTTCACCCGAGGGAATGGAGCGCGCCGAGCGCCGCGACCAGCGGAGCGAGCTCCGGCCGGGTCTCCGCTTCCGTCAACGCCTCCGCCAGCGCCGTGTCGTGCGTCGGACGCGCCGCCGCGAGCAACGCCCGACCCGCCGGCGTCACCTCCGTGTAGATCCCCCGGCGGTCGTCCGCGCACAGGTAGCGGGCCAGCAGCCCCCGGCTCTCCAGCCGCGCCACCAGCCGCGTCGTCGCGGACTGGCTGAGGACCACCGCGTTCGCCAGCTGGTTCATCCGGAGGTGGAAGCCGTCCTGACGGGCCAGGACGTCCAAGACCGTGTACTCGCTCACCGACAGCTCGTGGTCGCGCTCGAGGGCGCGCTGCAGCCCGTCTTCGATCCGCGCGTGGAGCGCGGCCAGCGTCCGCCAGCCCTGTGCGCGCGCTTCGACGGCGTCGTCGTCCAGTGACACGGTTCACCTCTTCCCGGCTTGCGCGAACCACCCGGCAAGCCGCAGGGTTGATATGCGGCGTCTGCAACTATTTCAGACGCTTGTAGTTGCCAACGCTCTCAGTCTACCCCGGAAAGAAGGAAGTCCATGCCCGCCGCCCTGCTCGCCCTGGCGATCAGCGCTTTCGGGATCGGCACCACCGAGTTCGTGATCATGGGCCTGCTGCCCGAGGTCGCGGTCGATTTCGGCGTCTCGATCCCGTCCGCAGGCCTGCTCATCTCCGGCTACGCGCTCGGCGTCGTCGTCGGCGCTCCCCTGCTCACCGCGCTGGCCTCGCGGGTGCCGCGCAAGACCGTGCTGGTCGCCCTGATGGGCCTGTTCATCGCGGGCAACGTGCTCTCGGCGCTGGCCCCGGGTTACGGCCTGCTGATGACCGGCCGGGTCGTCGCCGCGCTGAGCCACGGTGCCTTCTTCGGCGTCGGCTCGGTCGTCGCCGCGTCGCTGGTCGCGCCGGCCAAGCAGGCGAGCGCGATCGCGCTCATGTTCACCGGGCTGACCGTGGCCAACGTGCTCGGCGTGCCCGCCGGCACCGCGCTCGGCCAGGCCTTCGGCTGGCGCTCGACGTTCTGGGTGGTCAGCGCGCTCGGCGTGGCCGGCGCCGTCGGTGTCGTCAT
The DNA here is from genome assembly GCF_042881395.1 of Amycolatopsis sp. NPDC058278. Classification (NCBI taxonomy): domain Bacteria; kingdom Bacillati; phylum Actinomycetota; class Actinomycetes; order Pseudonocardiales; family Pseudonocardiaceae; genus Amycolatopsis; species Amycolatopsis sp. NPDC058278. Next base: position 1,870 of record NZ_JBHVXZ010000126.1, read on the forward strand.
GCTCGTGCCGCGCCAGGAAGCGGACCCCGGCGCCGGCCTGCGCGGCGAGCTCGCCGTGTTCCGCCGCCCGCAGGTGTGGCTGGCGCTGGTGATGACCGCGCTCGGCTTCGCCGGGGTGTTCGCGTCCTTCACCTACATCGCCCCGATGATGACCGAGGTCGCGGGCTTCTCCGGCGGCGCCGTCACCTGGCTGCTCGTGCTCTTCGGCGCCGGCCTGTTCGCCGGCAACCTGCTCGGCGGCAAGGCGGCGGACCGCAGGCTGATGCCCAGCCTCTACGTCATCCTCACCGCCCTGGCGCTGGTGCTGGTGGCGTTCGTGTTCACCGCGCACGCGAAGGTGCCCGCGGCGATCACCATCGCGCTGTTCGGCGCGGCCGGGTTCGCCACCGTGCCGCCGCTGCAGGCCCGCGTGATGGCCAAGGCCGAAGGCGCGCCGGCGCTCGCGTCGGCGGCGAACATCGCCGCGTTCAACCTCGGCAACGCCGGTGGCGCGTGGCTCGGTGGCCAGGCCATCGACGCCGGCCTCGGCTACACCGCCCCCAACTGGATCGGCGCCGTCCTCGCCGCGGCGGGCCTCGCCGTGGCGGTCGTCTCCGGACTGCTCGACCGCAGGACCCCGGCTAGTTTCGAAGCCGGAGAACGGGTACTCGCCCGATGAACCACCCACCGAAAGGACCCCTAGTGACCAGCGTGCCCGTCATCGAACTCAACAACGGCGTGCGGATGCCGCAACTCGGCTACGGCGTGTTCCAGGTCCCGGACGACGAGACCGCCACCGCCGTGAAGGCCGCCCTCGAAGCGGGCTACCGCAGCATCGACACCGCCGCCGTCTACGGCAACGAAAAGGGGGTCGGCCAGGCGATCTCCGAGTCCGGCATCGCCCGCGACGAGCTGTTCGTCACCACGAAGCTGTGGAACTCGGCCCAGGGCTACGACTCGACGCTCAAGGCGTTCGACGAGAGCATGACCAAGCTCGGCCTCGAGCAGCTGGACCTCTACCTGATCCACTGGCCGACCCCGGCGCGCGACAAGTTCCTCGACACCTGGAAGGCGTTCGAGAAGCTGCACGCCGACGGCCGGGTCCGCGCGATCGGCGTCTCCAACTTCCAGCCCGCGCACCTCGAGCGCCTGCTCGACGCCGCCGACGTCGCCCCCGCGGTCAACCAGGTGGAGCTGCACCCGTACCTGCAGCAGCGCGAGCTCCGCGAGTTCGACGCCAAGAACGGCATCGCGACCGAGGCGTGGAGCCCGCTCGCCAAGGGGGGCAGCCTGCTCGGCGACCCGGTGATCGCGGAACTCGCGGTGAAGCACGGCCGCACGCCCGCGCAGATCGTGCTGCGCTGGCACCTGCAGCTGGACAACGTCGTGATCCCGAAGTCGGTCACGCCGTCCCGGATCGAGGAGAACTTCGACCTGTTCGGGTTCACCCTCACGGAGGAGGAGATGGAGTCGCTGACCCCGCTGGACCGCGGCGAGCGGACCGGCCCGGACCCGGACACCTTCAACGCCGCCTGACCCGATCACCGCACGCCCTAGCGCCCCGAGGTGGCCTCGGGTGCACTCGACGCACCGAAGGCCACATCGGGGCGCTTGGGGCGGGACTCATTGCTTGCGGGCGACCCCGCCCAGCGTCAGGAAGTTCAGCTCGCCCAGCGGGTGCAGGCGCGGGCCGTCCGGCCACCATTCGTGCAGGTAGACCAGCCCGGGCCGGAGCAGTTCGGTGCCCTCGAAGAACCCCGCGATCTGCTCGCGCGTGCGGTGCACGCTGCCGAGGCCGGTGCCCTGGAAACTGGTCTCCAGCAGCCGCGCCAGCTCCTGGCGCGGGGAGTCCTCTTCCGGGTCGAAGTTGTGCGTGAGCAGCAGGAACGAGCCGGGCGCGAGTGCGTCGACGTACTCCGCGACGATCGCCCTCGCGCGGTCGTAGTCGTCGATGTGGTGCACGATCGAGGTGAGGATCAGCGCCACCGGCCGCGAAAAGTCGAGGTATTCCTTGACGACCTCGTCGGCGAGGGTTTCGGCCGGCCGCGTCAGGTCGGCGCCGGTCACGTGGGTCAGGTAGTTCTCTTCGAGCAGCGCCCGGCCGTGCACCTGCACGACCGGGTCGTTGTCGACGTACACCACCTGCGCGTCCGGGTTGTACCGCTGCGCCACCTCGTGGGTGTTTTCCGCGGTCGGCATGCCGGAGCCCAGGTCGAGGAACTGGTCGATACCGCGTTTGCCGGCCAGGAACCGGACCGCGCGCACCAGCCAGTCGCGGTGTTCCTTCGCCATCACCCTGGCGCCCGGTGCGATGGCCAGCAGCCGCCGCATCGCTTCGCGATCCACCTCGTAGTGGTCGTGCCCGCCGAGGAGCGCGTCGGACAACCGGGCCAGGCTCGCCTTGCTGAAATCGAGGGCAGCCGCACCGCCCTCGGTTCCGGACCGCAGGTCGCCAGGCGTCATCGGCTGTTCTCCCACTCTGCGCGTGGTGACGACACCCCTGCCCGGGTTCGCTCACCTTTGTCCGGCAACGGACAGTGCTCAGATTACGACATGGGGTGCAGCAAGTGAACCGGGCACAAGGGCCCTGCCTGCCAGGGACAACTACCCGAAACGGAGTTCGCCCCAGGTCTTTCCCCCGTCCGTGGTCCGGTACACGGCGGAACCGCCGTAGGCGTCCGGCTGGCCGTCGACGACGACGCCGGTGCCGCGGCCGGGGAAGTCGAGATCGGTCAGCGCGAAGCCGCGGTCGGGCAGCTCGGTCGTCGTCCACGTGCGGCCGCCGTCGGCCGTGCTGTGCAGGAACCCGACGCCACCGCCCACGGCCGCGACCGTCGCGGACGTCGGCGAGGCCGCGGCGAAGCCCTGGTTGATGCCGGCGAACGGCACCGCGTCGTCCCCGCTGAACCGCGCGCCGAGCTGCGGCGCGTGCCGCAGCTGCCGCTCGGTCGAGCCCGGCTGCGGCGAGCCGGGGCTGCTGCTGCACAGCGCCACGACCTGCGGTTCGCGGGCGCCGGCGAGCGAGGCGACCTCTCCTTCCGGGCACGGCGGCTCCGCCGGGGTCAACCGGGCGCCGTCACCGGAGGTCCAGTACTGCTCGGTGCCGTAGTCCGCGCCGAGCGCGACCTGCAGGCCGCCGCCGACGGCCAGATCGCCGTAGGTGAGGCCGCCGGTGACCGCGAACCCGGGCACCGGGGCCAGTACCGGCGAGCCGGCGGCCCCCGAGTACAGCCGGGTCGAGCCTTGCCCCTCGCCGTAGGTGGTCAGCACGGCGAAGACGCGGCCGCCGGTTTCGGCGATCTTCGAGAGGTAGTAGGGCTCCCGCGCCCCGGCCAGGGTGACCGGCTGCCAGGTCTCGCCGCCGTCGCGGGTGGTGCGCACGTGGACGCCGTCACTCACGTAGGCGACGCGATCGCCGAAGACCCGGAGTGCGACGTGGTTGTGGTTGTCCGGCAGCGGGACCGGAGGGGCGCCCAGCCGCCGCCAGTGCCGCCCGGCGTCGGTGGTGCCCAGCAGCGCCGGGCACCACGACTTCGCGCACGGCCAGTACCCGAGGACGTATCCGGTGTCCGGGTCGGTCCAGCTCGTCGACGCGGGCCGGAACCCGGACGGGACCACGGTTCCGGCGCTCGCGGGCGAGGCGAACGCGGCCAGGAGGGCGAGGACGGACACCAGCAGCGCACAGCGCCGGGGAAGTCTCATGATCACCTGACGCCCCGGCCCGGGCGCGGGTTGCCATCGGAGGGACAGTTGCGCCGCCCGGCTCAGCACCGTGCGGCCGGCCGGGCGCCGAGCCTGCGCCACGAACCAGACGGCCTTGCTCCGATCCGCTTCCCGCCCGGCTGACTCGGAATGCGGGGAGGGGGTTGGCCGCCCGCGGACAGGTGCGCCGCTCGGCTCAGCGCGGCGCGGCCAGCCGGGCGCCCAGCGGGGCGCGGGTTGCCCGTCTCAGACCCACGAACCAGTGCGGGGCGCGGATCCCCGCCCGCACGCCAATCGCACCGCACAGCCGGCCGGGCGCCGAGCCGCCCACGAACCGGCCGCCCTTCCCCCAGACCGCCATGCTTGTCGGTCACGAATGCTTCATGGCCAGGAACTCCGCCGCGGCGGTGGCCCAACCGGGCAGGAAGTGCCCGGCGTCTTCGGTCAACCGGACGTCGGCGTCCGGGCGTGCCGACCGCAGTTTCGCCGCCGCGTTCCGCTGGTCGAGGAGGACGTCGCGGGCTCCGAAGTGGGCCTGCACCGGCGGTGCCAACTCCCGCAGGCGCTCGACCGGGAACACCGGGATGGCCTCCAGGCGCGGCTTGAAGTGCTCGAACGTCGCGAGGGTGAACTCGCCGATCGCGCGCCGGCCGGGGTCGGCGGGGCTGCCCTTGGCGACCATGGCCAGGGATCGGCGGCGGCCCCAGTCGCCGAGGAGGCCGTACGCGGCGAACTTGAGCAGCGGCGCCGTCCGGCGCCGGCCGATTCCGGCCGGGTTGACCAGCGCCAGCGCACCGGCCCGCCCGGGCCGGCGGAGCGTGTAGTCCAGTGCCCACCAGCCGCCCAGTGAGGCGCCGAGGAAAGCCGCGCGCGGCAGTTCGAGCTCGTCGAGGACGTCGTCCAGCCATTCGGCGTAGGCCGGCGATCCGAGCGGGGGCCGCGCCTCGACGGTCCGGCCCGGTTCGCCGGGCGCGTCGACCGCGTACACCCGCAGCCGCCCGGCGAGGGTGGTGATGTCCGGGAGCCAGTGCGCCGCGGTGCCGCCGGAACCCTGGAGCGCGACGACCGGCGGCGCGCCCACCGGGCCGGACACCATGGCGAAAGTGTCACCCAGCCGGGTGGCCAGCGTGCGCCGCTCGGCAGGCACCGGCCAGCGGTCGAGGAGCGTGTCGTAGCGTTCGCGGACCGCGGCCGCCCCCGCCGCCGACCGGTAGATCGCGCTCACGTCAGGTTCTCGGTGACCGAGGCGACCCAGCGCAGCAGGTCCGCTCCCGCGGCCAGGTCGCCGAGCACGATGATCTTCATCGTGGCGCGCTCGCCGTCGTAGACGGTTTCGACGCGCAGGGGCCGCTCGCCGCTGTCGCGCGGCCCGTTCACCGAGGCCACGACCATGGTCGCGATCCGGTCGGCCGCCGCCCGGTCGACACCGGCGATCTCGGCGACCCCCGACAGCTCCGCGGTCGGCGCCGCGGCGCGCTCGGCCACCGGCAGCCCGGTGAAGGCCGCCAGGTCCGCGGCCGTGATCCGGTACTGCTTGCCGATCCGGACCGCCTTCAGCCGCCCGTCCCGCACGTAGTTCCGGACCGTCCGGACGTGCAGGCCGAGCTTCGCGGCGACCTGTTCGACGGAGAAGACATCCTGCGCCATGAGCCTCCTTGCGTTCCGCAAACTACCCTATCACGCTCACGGTAGGGAAGTTTGCGGAGTAAGCGGTTCGCTCAGGCGGGTGACGGGTATCTCCGAGTGTTGTTCCTGTTCACCCAGATACGTCCACATCGGACAGTCGAAAGGACGGCGCCGACGATGCCGTATCCCCCGCCCCCGGAGCCGTACGGAACGCCGTACGAGCCCGCACCCACCGAAGAGATCGTGGAGCGCACCCACCCGCGCATCCGCGCCGTGCGCACGATCAACGCCCTCATCCACCTCGTCTGCGCGGTGTTCGCGCTGGTCCTGGCCGTGCACATCGTGCTGGTGCTGGGCGGGGCGAACTCGGCGAACGGCTTCGCCCACCTCATCTCGGAGTGGTCGGCGGGCGTGTCGCTCGGCCTGCGAAACCTCTTCACGCCGGACTCGGAGGGGCTGCGGACGTTCCTCAACGACGGCCTCGCCGCCGTTCTCTGGCTCATCATCGGCGCCATCCTGACCGACGTCATCACGCGCATCGGCGCGCCCGGTCCGCGGCGCGTCTGGTACCGGCGCAGCTACCGCTGACGCACGCAAGAAGGCCTCCCCGACGCAATCGGGGAGGCCTTCTTCGTGGTCATCAGCGCCGCGGCTGTTCGGCGCCCGGTTGAACGGGCTCCGGCTCGGGCTGCGGCAGGGCCTGGTCGGCGGGCTCGCCGCCGCGGGGTGCGGGAACGCCCTCGGCGGCGATCGCGTCGAAGTGTTCACGGCACCAGCGGCCGTAGCGCCTTGCGTGCACAGTCATCGCGTCCACCTCCTCTCCACAGGCGGTCCCGGTCACACCCTCAGCGTCCTCTGCCGTGGCACCGAACGCCAACAGATTTAAGCGGGACTTAACACACGATCGGGTGACAATCCACAAAGGACTGGAAATCAGCTCGCGAACTCCCGCACCACCGTCCGGCAAAAGGCCGGCAGGTCGTCCGGGTTCCGGCTGGAAACCAGTCCGTTGTCCACTACAACCTCTTCGTCGACGACCGTGCCACCGGCGTTACGGATGTCGGTCCGGATGCTCGGGTACGACGTCAGCGTGCGGCCGCGCACGACATCCGCTTCGACGAGCGTCCACGGACCGTGGCAGATCACCCCGACCGGCTTGCCGGCGCGCACGAAGTCGCCGACGAACTTGACCGCGGCGGGGTCCGTGCGCAGGTTGTCGGGGTTCATCGTGCCGCCGGGCAGCAGCAGCGCGTCGAAGTCGCCGATCTCGACATCGGCGACCTTCCGGTCCACCGGGAACCGGTCGCCCTTGTCGATGTCACCGTTCATCGCCTGGATTTCGCCGGTGTCCAGGGACACCAGCTCGACCGTCGCGCCCTCGTCGAGGACGGCCTGACGCGGCTTTTCCAGCTCGACCTGTTCGACGCCGTCCGCGGCCAGGATCGCGACCCGGCGTCCTTGCAATGCGTTCGCCATGGGGCTCCTCCGTCGGAAAACTGAGTGCACCGGGGTAATTACCCCCTCTTCCCGGCGTCAAACAAAGTCCACAAAGGACGGTGTAATCAGTCCGCACATTCGATGGCGAGCACCGCGATATCGTCATGTGCCGAGCTGCCGAGCCAGTCGCGGACGGCCTGCCGCAGCTGCCGCACGACCTCGCGGGCCGGCTCGCCCACCGCCGCGGTGAGCACGGCGCGCAACCGGTCGTCTCCGAAGAGTTCCGTCTGGTCGTGGCGGTTGCGGGCCTCGGTGATGCCGTCGGTGTAGAGCAGGCAGACGTCGCCGCGCTCCAGGCGGACCTCGGCCTCGGCGAACCGGGCCTGCGGCGAGATGCCGACCAGCGTGCCCGGGACCGTGACCTCCTCGACGACGCCCGACCGGCGGACGATCAGCGGCGCCGGGTGGCCACCGGAAGCCAGCGTCAAGCCGACACCGCCGTCGGACGGCCGGGCCGTGCCGAGCACGAGGGTGGCGAACCGGCTGCTGCCCCCGGCGATGAGCAGCTCGTTGAGCAGCCGCAGCAGCGTGCGGCCGTCGCGTTCGACCATGGCCAGCGCGGTCAGGGCGTGCCGGACCCGGCCGGTCAGCGCCGCGGCCTCGGGACCCTTGCCGCAGACGTCGCCGAGCACCAGGAACGCGCTGCCGTCGTCGTGGGGCAGGACGTCGAAGAAGTCGCCGCCGACGGTGAGGACCCCGCCCGCCGGCTCGTACCAGGTCTCGAACCGGGCACCGTCGAGCTCGGGCGGGTCGACCGGGCGCAGGGTCGTCTCCAGGCCGCGGGTCGCCTCCTCCTGCCGGGCGTAGCGCTGGGCGTTGGCCAGCGCCGTCCCGGCCGCCACGGCGAACTCGGCCACCGCGCGGGACTGTCCGGTGCCGAACTCGGCATCGCCGCGGCGGCCCAGCAGCAGGGCGCCGGTGACCCCGGCGCTCGCGCTCGGCCCCAGCGAGACGACCGAGACGTCGGTGTGCCCGGCGAACCGGTCGGCGACGACCGACGGCAGCGTGGCGACCTCGGGCGCCGGCACCGGGGCCTGCCGCGGCTTCCCGGTGGCCCCGAACGTCGCCGCCAGCACCGGCGCGGCCTGGGCCGGCACCCGCCGGATCCGGCCGTGGCCCTGCGCGGCCGGACGCTCGCAGCTCCACCACTCCCACCGGCCGCGGGTGGTCGGCAGCAGCACGAAGACGGTGTCGGCCAGTGCGGACGCGGCCAGCTCGGCGATCACCCGGGCGGTGCCGTGCCGCCCGCGGGCGGCGGCCAGCCGGGGGGCGGCCTCGGCCAGGAAGTCGCCCACGTGCCGCTGCGGGACGTCGTCCGCGAGGACGGTCCAGGCGTGCCAGCCGCCGGGGAGGGCGCGGATGCGGGCCGCGCGCCGGCGGCCGGCCACCTCGACGTGCCCGGAACTCTCGGCGATCGCCTGCAGGTGCGGCTCGACGTCGCCGGTCAGGGCCCGCGCCGCCGGGTTCGCCCAGCGCACCGCACCCGCGGCATCCTGCAGGAACACCGCGTCGCGGACGTCTTCGAGGGCCGCCCGCGTGAAGGCGTCGAAGCCCGGCGGCCCGCCGTCACCGGTCATCGGCGGCAGGGCCGCCGAGGCCGGGGCCGGACGTGACACCATGCACGGACCTCCTGCCTCCGGACTGCTGTCGCACGGCTACCGCGTGAGCGGGCGGGCTGGCTCGAAGTGTAGGGCGAAGCATGGCACGCTGGGTCGACGACCATGGCTGGCGCATGCGTGGTGGAGAGGGTCGGCACACATGACAACGGAATCCCAGAGCGAAGCGGCCGCGCTGGAGCGGGTGCTGGTCGCGGTGCGGGATCTCGGGGACGGCAACTTCCGCCGGCGGCTCGTCCCGCACGGCGACGGCATCTCGGCGCAGCTCGCCGTCGCGTTCAACGACATCGCCGAGCGCAACCAGCGGCTCGTCAGCGAGCTGCTGCGGGTCCGCTCGGCCGTCGGGCAGGAAGGCAGGCTCAGCGAGCGGCTCGAGGGCCAGGTCGGCCCCGGTGGCTGGACCACCGCCGTCGACGCCGTCAACGGCCTGGTCGAGGACCTCACCCGGCCGGCGATCGAGCTGGAACGCGTGCTCGGCGGGGTCGCCGACGGCGACCTGTCCCAGCCGATGACGCTGACCCTCGACGGGCGCCCGCTGCAGGGCGCGTACGCCACGCTGGCGAAGACGGTCAACGGCCTCATCGCCCAGCTGTCGCGGTTCGCCGCCGAAGTGACGAGGCTCTCCCGGGAGATCGCGGGTGAGGGACGTCTCGGTGGCCAGGCGGTCGTCCCGGGCGTGTCGGGCACCTGGCGCGACCTGACCGACTCGGTCAACTTCATGGCCGACAACCTCACCGAGCAGGTCCGCAACATCGCCCAGGTCACCACCGCCGTCGCCCGCGGCGACCTGACCCAGAAGATCAACGTCGACGCCCGCGGCGAGATCCTCGAGCTCAAGAACACCATCAACACCATGGTCGACCAGCTCTCGGCGTTCGCCGACGAGGTCACCCGCGTCTCCCGCGAGGTCGGTTCGGACGGCAAGCTCGGCGGCCAGGCGCAGGTGCCGGGCGTCGCCGGGACGTGGCGCGACCTCACCGACTCGGTCAACCTGATGGCCGACAACCTCACCGACCAGGTCCGCGGGATCTCCCAGGTGGCGACCGCGGTGGCCACCGGCGACCTGACGAAGAAGATCGACGTCGACGCCCGCGGTGAGATCCTGCAGCTGAAGAACACGCTGAACACGATGGTCGACCAGCTCTCGGCGTTCGCCGGCGAAGTCACCCGCGTGGCGCGCGAGGTCGGCAGCGAGGGCAAGCTCGGCGGCCAGGCCGAGGTGCCGGGCGCGGCCGGGACGTGGCGCAGCCTCACCGACTCGGTCAACCAGATGGCCGACAACCTCACCGACCAGGTCCGGAACATCTCGCACGTGACCACCGCCGTGGCGAAGGGCGACCTGACGCAGAAGATCACCGTCGACGCCCGCGGCGAGTTCTTCGAGCTCAAGACGACCATGAACACGATGGTCGACCAGCTGTCCGCCTTCGCCGACGAAGTCACCCGGGTGGCGCGCGAAGTCGGCACCGAGGGCCAGCTGGGCGGCCAGGCCCAGGTCCCCGGCGTCGCCGGCACCTGGCGCGACCTCACCGGCTCGGTGAACTTCATGGCGAACAACCTGACCACCCAGGTGCGCAACATCGCCCAGGTCGCCACCGCCGTCGCGCGCGGCGACCTGACCCAGAAGATCGCGGTGGACGCCCGCGGCGAGATCCTGGAGCTCAAGAACACGCTGAACACGATGGTGGACCAGCTGTCCGCGTTCGCGGACGAAGTCACCCGGGTGGCGCGCGAAGTCGGCACCGAGGGCAAGCTCGGGGGCCAGGCCGCCGTGCCCGGCGTCGCCGGCACCTGGAAGGACCTCACCGACAACGTCAACTCGATGGCGAACAACCTGACCGACCAGGTCCGGAACATCGCCCAGGTGACGGCCGCGGTCGCGAAGGGCGACCTGACGCAGAAGATCACCGTCGACGCCCGCGGCGAGATCCTCGAGCTCAAGACGACGCTGAACACGATGGTGGATCAGCTGTCCGCGTTCGCGGACGAAGTCACCCGGGTGGCGCGCGAAGTCGGCACCGAAGGCATCCTCGGCGGCCAGGCGCGCGTCCGCGGCGTCGCGGGCACGTGGAAGGACCTCACCGACAACGTCAACGTCATGGCCGACAACCTGACCGACCAGGTGCGCAACATCGCCACCGTGGCGAGCGCGGTGGCCAACGGCGACCTGTCGAAGAAGATCCGGATCGAGGCCCAGGGCGAGGTCGCGGCCCTGGCCGAGACGCTGAACGGCATGGTCGAGACGCTGCGCGCGTTCGCCGACGAGGTCACCCGCGTCGCCCGCGAGGTCGGCACCGAAGGCATCCTCGGCGGGCAGGCGCGGGTCCCGGGCGTCGCCGGGACCTGGAAGGACCTGACCGAGAACGTCAACTTCATGGCGCACAACCTGACCAGCCAGGTCCGCAACATCTCGCAAGTCACCACCGCGGTCGCCAAGGGCGACCTGACGAAGAAGATCGACGTCGACGCCCGCGGCGAGATCCTCGAGCTCAAGACCACGATGAACACGATGGTCGACCAGCTCTCGGCGTTCGCCTCCGAGGTCACCCGCGTGGCGCGCGAGGTCGGCACCGAGGGCAAGCTGGGCGGCCAGGCCGAGGTCGACGGCGTGTCCGGCACCTGGCAGCGGCTCACCGAGAGCGTGAACCAGCTGGCCGGGAACCTGACCACCCAGGTCCGCGCCATCGCGCAGGTGGCGACCGCGGTGACGGCGGGCGACCTGACCCGGCACATCACGGTCGACGCGTCCGGTGAGGTCGCGGACCTCAAGGACAACATCAACCAGATGATCGCGAACCTCAAGGAGACGACGAGGACAAACCGCGAGCAGGACTGGCTGAAGACGAACCTCGCGCAGCTGTCGGGCCGCATGCAGGGCCACCGCGACCTGGCGTCGGTCGCGGCGCTGATCCTGTCCGAGCTGGCCCCGCTCGTGCGGGCGCAGCAGGGCGCGTTCTTCCTGGCCCGTGACGACGACCGCGACGGCACGGTGCTCGAGTGCATCGCCGCGTACGGGCTCGCGCAGTCCCGCGCCGGGCTGCGGTTCGCGATGAGCGAGTCGCTGATCGGCCAGGCCGCCGTGGACCAGCGCACGGTGCTGGTCCACAGCGCGCCGCCGGAGTACGCGCTGATCTCGTCCGGGCTGGGCTCGGCCGCGCCGGTGAACCTCATCGTGCTGCCGGTGCTGTTCCAGGGCGAGGTGCTCGGCGTGCTGGAGCTGGCCTCGGTGAACGAGTTCAGCACGGTCCACCAGGACCTGCTGGAGCAGCTGCGGCACACGATCGGCGTCAACGTCAACACGATCCTGTCGAACTCCCGGACCGAAGCGCTGCTGACCGAGTCGCAGCGGCTGGCGCAGGAGCTGCGGGCGCGGTCCGAGCAGCTGCAGGCCCAGCAGGGCGAGCTGCGGCGGTCCAACACCGAGCTGGCCGAGAAGGCCGCGCTGCTGGCCCAGCAGAACCGCGACATCGAGGTCAAGAACAGCGAGATCGAGCAGGCGCGTCAGGAGCTCGAGGAGCGCGCCGGGCAGCTGACGGTGGCGTCGCAGTACAAGACCGAGTTCATGGCGAACATGTCGCACGAGCTGCGGACACCGCTGAACAGCGCGTTGATCCTGGCGAAGCTGCTGTCGGAGAACCCCGAGGGCAACCTGACGGAGAAGCAGATCCAGTTCGCGAAGACCATCTACGCGGCGTGCTCGGACCTGCAGCAGCTGATCAACGACATCCTGGACCTGGCCAAGGTCGAGGCGGGCCGGCTGGACATGCAGATGTCCGACATCACGCTGCCGGAGCTGGTGGACTACGTCGAGTCGCTGTGCCGGCCGCTGACCGCCGACAAGGGCCTGGAGTTCGCCGTCCACATCGACCCGCCGGTGCCCGGCAGTGTCCACACCGACGAGCACCGGCTCCAGCAGATCCTGCGCAACCTCCTGTCGAACGCGGCGAAGTTCACCGACGAGGGCGGCGTCCGCCTCCACATCCGGGCGGCGGACCCGGCGGAGGTGGAGCAGGAGGCGCTGCGGAACGCGCCGGGCATCATCGCGTTCGCGGTCGAGGACACCGGGATCGGCATCCCGGAGGAGAAGCTGGCGGTCATCTTCGAGGCGTTCCGCCAGGCGGACGGCACGACGAGCCGCAAGTACGGCGGCACGGGCCTCGGGCTGAACATCAGCCAGCAGCTGACGGAGCTCCTGGGCGGCGAGCTCCGGGTGGTGAGCGAGCCGGGCAAGGGGTCGACGTTCACGCTGTACCTCCCGGTGGCGGCGGCCAACCTGGTGGACCCGGCCCTGACGGCCCTGTCCTCGCCCCGCCTCCCCCAGGTCCCGAGCACGGTCCTGGTGGCGGCCCCGGACGTCACGCCGAAGCGCTTCCACGGCGAAAAGGTCCTGATCGTCGACGACGACCTGAGGAACGTGTTCGCCCTGGCGGCGGTCCTGGAGCAGGCAGGCCTGGAGGTGATCTACGCGGAGACGGGCGTCGACGGCATCCGCGCCCTGGAGCGCAACGAAGACACGGCCCTGGTCCTGATGGACGTGATGATGCCGGAACTGGACGGCAACGCGACGATCGCGGCGATCAGGGCGGAGGCGGCCAACGCGGACCTCCCGGTGATCGCGGTGACGGCCAAGGCCACAGCGGAGGACCGGGCGAGGACGCTGGCCAGCGGCGCGGACGACTACATCACGAAGCCGGTGGACACGGACAAGCTGCTGGACGTGATCGCGGCATCGTTGGAGGCGGACGCCGCATCGACCCGCGACGCCGCCTCATCGGCCGGTTGAGCCGGATTTTCGTGGAGCGGGTGACGGGAATCGAACCCGCGTAGCTAGTTTGGAAGACTAGGGCTCTACCATTGAGCTACACCCGCGTGCCCCCGGAGGTACCCGGGTGCGTCGCTAGCTTAGCGTGACCCGCTAGGCTGATCGCACACCCCCCTGGGGGTGGACCCGGGATGTGGCGCAGCTTGGTAGCGCATCCGCTTTGGGAGCGGAGGGTCGCAGGTTCAAATCCTGTCATCCCGACCCGATTCAGGGGTGGGCTCGCGCTGGCGCGCTTGCCCCTCCCCTTCCTCTTCGTTGTGTTACCCGGGGGGGGGGGGGCCCCCCCCCCCCCCCCCGGGCGGGGGGGGGGCCCCGGGGGGCGGGCCGGGGGCGGGGTAAGGTC
>NZ_JBHVXZ010000126.1:15464-28164 GCF_042881395.1 Amycolatopsis sp. NPDC058278
GCCCCCCGGACCCCCCACGGTGCCTTCGGTGCCACCTGGGAGCTCTGCCGTGGCCTTGCTTCGGTCCGGTGGGTGCCTCGCTTCAGGATGGGTGCGTGCCTGGCCCGGTGGGTGCCGGTGTTCACTCGGCTAGCGCCTCGTTCAGCCAGCATGACAGCGTCTCTGCCAGTGCCTCGGGCTGGTCTTCCGGGGTGTGGTGGCCTGCCTTCTCCGGGCGTTGCACCACTTCCAAGGAAGCGAAATTCGAAGCGCACCACTCGATCATCGATGGTGTCAGCATCGTGTCGTAGCCCGGCTCGAACGTCACCAGGAGCTTGGGCACGCCGGGTGATGATGACAGCCAGCGGTCGAATGCCTTGATGCGGGACACCACCTCGGCCGGCTCGCCGCCCAGGGGCATCGAACGGGTCCATTGCAGGACCGGGCGGTGGTCCTGGGACGCGTACTCCGGCGGCAGGAAGTCCTCGATCATCGACTCGCCCACTCCCGGCGTCTTCAGCGCCCGGAACAGCTCGGCGCCCGCCGGCGGGAACTCCTCCCACGACATCGGCTTCAAGACCGCTTCGGTGAACGCCAGCCCCCGGACCCGCGAGGGGTGGCGGGCAGCCCAGTCCGCCGCCAGTGCGCCGCCCCAGTCGTGGCCGACCAGGACCACGTTGTCCAGCTCGAGGGCGTCGAACCACTCGTCCAAGTAGCGTGCGTGGTCGTCGAAGGTGTAGGCGATGTCCGGGCGAGGGGAATCGCCCATGCCGATCAGGTCCGGCGCCAGCCTGTGGCCCGGCAGGGATGGCATCACGTTGCGCCACAAGTGAGACGACGCCGGGTTGCCGTGCAGGAACACCAACGGCGAACCCGTCCCGAACGAGCGGTATGCCAGGGTCGTCACTTGAACGCCCCCGCGAAGCGCGAAGCCCACTCCGCGAACGGGCGCGGTGGACGGCCCAAGACCAGCGAGACGTCCGGGCTCACCTGCTGTTCCTCCGGCGTCGGCGACCCCAGGATGTCCAACGTCGAGTCCGCGATCTCCGCCGGCATGAAGCCCAGCAGCGCCGCGCGGGCCTCCTCGCGGGTCTGCGGCACGAATCGCACCGGCTCACCCACCGCCGAGGCGATCGCCGCCGCCTGGTCTCGCGGGGACACCGGGGACGGCCCGGTCAGCACGTAGGTCTTGTCCTCGTGCGACGGGGAAAGCAACGCCGCTGCCGCCACCGAAGCGATGTCCTCCGGGTCGATCACCGGCAGGGCAACGTCGCCGAACGGCGCGGCGATCGAACGGGTGGTGCGCACGCTTTCCGCCCACTGGAACGCGTTCGACGCGAACCCCGCCGGTCGCAGCACCGTCCACTTCAGACCCGAGGAGCGCACCGCCTCCTCGAACACCGCCGGGTGACGGCCGGTTCCCACGCCTTGCGAGGACAGCAGCACCACCCGCTCGACGCCGGCCTCGCGCGCCTGTCCCAGCACCGGCTCCAGTGATTCCCGGAAGCCCGGCGGCACCACCAAGAACACCGACGACACACCCGAAAACTCCAGCGAAGCCAAATCTCCTTGCCGCACCACGACTCCCGGAGGTGCCGCCGTGATGCGGCGGGACACCGCCGTCACCTCTTCGCCCGCCTCGGCCAGCATCCGCACCAGCGGTTCTCCGACGTTTCCCGTCGCTCCCACAACCATGATCATGGGAACGACGCTACCTTCCGCGGTATAGTAGGTACCTAGAGGAAAGTATTGGCTGGAGGCGTGAAAGTGACCGAGACCACACCCGAGCTGGCGTGCCCGATCGCGCCGGTGGTCGACATCGTCTTCAGCCGGTGGACGACGCCGATCCTGTGGGCGCTGCACGAGTACGGCCGGCAGCGGTTCGTCGAACTGCAGCGCCGGATCACCACGATCACCCCGAAGGTGCTCACCCAGCGGCTGCGGCAGCTGGAGCGGGACGGCCTCGTCACCAGGACCTACCACGCCGAGGTGCCGCCGCGGGTCGAGTACGAGATCAGCGAACTCGGCCGCAGCCTCGGCCCGCTGTTCGCGTCGCTGTCCGAATGGTCGGGCAACCTCGGCAAGGTGGACGCGGCCCGGCGGAGCTACGACGAACGCAGCTCCGCCAGGTAGCCCGCCGCCTACGGCGAGACGTCCAGGTAGTCGAGGTTCGCCGGGCCGTCGGCCGTCGTCGCGGTCAGGCGGACCGTGTGCGTGCCGGCGGCCAGCTCCAGCGGACGGCCGAGCGTGCTCCACGTCGTCCAGGCGCCGGTCGCCGGGAACGGGACGCCCGCGGCGACCACCGTGCCGTCCACCGCGATGTCCACCGGGCGCGCCGCCGTCGTGCCGTTCGCGTAGCCGAACGTAAGCGCCGACGCCGGTCCCGTCACCTGCCACTCGACGTAGCTGCCGACCGCGTTGGCGCCGTTCGCGAAGCCGGTCCCGGAGAAGCCCGCGTGGTTCGCGTCGATCGTCCCGCCCGCCGAAACGGTTGCGGATTCGGCTTCGTAGCGCGTCGAGCCGCCGGCGCGGGACACGCGGTAGAGCACCGTCGCGTGCGAGGGCACCGATGCGCTGATCGTGCCGGTGGTCGTCCGGGTCGCCTTGCTCCACAGGTCCTTGAGCGCGTACGAAGAGGCGCTTCCGATCCCGGTGGCGGACGCCGTCGTGCCGATCGTCGCCGTCGCGGCCGTTTCGTTGGACAGCGCCACCGCGCGGTCGCCGTTCGCCAGCACCTTGCTGTACACGACGAGGCCCGCGTTCGCGCTCAGCACCGTCGCCTGCTTGCCCAGCGGGTCCTGGTCGAGCGCGATGACGTCGGTGTTCTTCAGGATCGCGAAGTTGTCCTCCGACACCTTGCGCAGATCGCTGCCGATCAGCAGCGGCGCCGCCATCATCGCCCACAGGCTGAAGTGCGTGCGGTACTCCACCGCGGTCATGCCGCCGTTGCCGACCTCCAGCATGTCGGGGTCGTTCCAATGGCCCGGGCCGGCGTACTGCGCGAGGCCGCGGTTGGTCTGCGCCTTGCCGATCATGCTCGACCACTTGTCGGAGATGTCACCGGTGGTGCGCCACAGGTTCCCGACCGGCGCCGCCCAGGTCCACGGCTTGTTCTGCCCCCACTCGCAGATCGAATACGCGATGGGCCGGCCGGACTTCGCGAGGGCGTCCCGCATCGCCTTGTAGCGCTGCTGCGCGTCGGCACCCTGGTTGTTGCAGTTGTCGTACTTCAGGTAGTCGACCCCCCAGGAGGCGAACAGGTTCGCGTCCTGCTGCTCGTGGCCCAGCGCGCCCGGGAAGCCCGCGGTGTTGCAGGTCTTCGTGCCGGCACTGGTGTAGATGCCGAACTTGAGGCCCTTCGCGTG
The DNA here is from genome assembly GCF_042881395.1 of Amycolatopsis sp. NPDC058278. Lineage (NCBI taxonomy): Bacteria > Bacillati > Actinomycetota > Actinomycetes > Pseudonocardiales > Pseudonocardiaceae > Amycolatopsis > Amycolatopsis sp. NPDC058278. The sequence goes on from NZ_JBHVXZ010000126.1 coordinate 18,809, forward strand.
CACGTAGTCGGCGAGTGCCTTGATACCACTGGGAAAACGCGCGGGGTCCGGCACCAGGTTGCCCGCGGAGTTGCGGGACGGCATGGCCCAGCAGTCGTCGATGTTGACGTAGGTGTAACCGGCGTCCTTCAGGCCCTTGCCGACGAAGATGTCCGCGATGCCCTTGATCATCGTTTCGTTGAACTCGGCGCGGCACTGCGTCGAGTTCCAGTTGTTGAAGCCCATCGGTGGCGTGCGCAGCAACCCGTTTTCGAGGGCGAGCGCCTCGGGCTGGGACAGGACGAGACCGCTGGCCGCGAGCGTGAGCACGGCAGCCGTGCCCGCGATTCGCCGGAGAAAGGACATGCGCACTCCCGGGGAGACGTCGAGGTCTGACCCGTTAGTAAAGAGTCCTGTCTAACCGGCAGTCAAGGGATCATGTATCAGATATGAAATTTGGGTTTCCGCTGGCCGGGACGCTACTCCGTCACCTGGCGTGCGGTCGCCATCGCGCGATCGGTCTCCCAGAACGCCCGCACCGAGCGGATCAGCCCGTCGTCGCCGACGCGGTAGACGAACACCCCGTCGGTGTCGACGCGGTAGCCGCCGGCCAGGAACGTCGTGATCGTGCCGACGTTGGCCACCTCGTCGCCGCCCGCGTGGGAGTCGCGGATGGTGAACTCGAAGCGCTCGACGTTGGCGATCGTCTTGTCCCAGAACGCGCTGATGCCGTCGCGGCCGTGGTGGCCCTTGCCCGTCTCGTCGAAGAACGACGGGCCGACCGGGTCCTCGACCACCGCGTCCGGGGCGAACAGGGCCAGCCAGCCCTCCTTGTCGCCCGCCGTCACCGCCGTCATCGACGCGAACGCCGCGCGCCGCGCGGGCGGCTGCTCCGCCGCCGTGTCCCAGCTGACCTGCACGCCCATGCCCGTCACTCCTCGAACTTCGCGATGATCTCGGCGCCGAACTTGCGGATGGACTCGAGCTTCGGCTCGACCGGCGCGTCGAACCCGACGCCGTCGAAGACCCACGGCATGGTGATGACGTCGGTGACGCCCGCTTCGGCCTGCGCGCGGTAGCCGTCCAGGCCGAAGGCGTCGATGCAGACCGCCTGGTACTCGAACGGGGCGTCGGCACGGCCCTGCTCGGCCAGCAGCTCCTTGAGGCGGGCGATGGTGTCGCGCAGCTCGTCGAGCTTCATCATCGCCGAGGACCAGCCGTCGGCGACCCGCGCGGCGCGCTTGAGCGCGACCTCGGTGTGGCCGCCGATGTAGAACGGCACCCGGCTCGCCGGCGCGGGGCTCATCTGGATCTTGTCGAAGTCGTAGAACTCGCCGTGGTATTCGACCATGCCGCCGTCGAGGATCAGCCGCAGCACGTCGATGGCCTCGTCGACGCGCTTGCCGCGCCGCTCGAACGGCACGCCGCAGTACTCGAACTCCTGGGGCAGCCAGCCGACGCCGAGCCCGAGGCCGAACCGGCCGCCGGTGAGCACCGCCGCCGAGCCGACCTGGCGGGCCAGCAGCACCGGGTTGCGGGAGCCGAGCTTGAGCACCGACGTGTAGAAGTGGATCCGGCTGGTCACCGCGCCCATCGACGCGGTCGCGACGAGCGGGTCCACCCAGGGCGTCTCCGCGGTCCAGAACCGGCTGCCGTCGGGGGTGTACGGGTAGTCCGTGTCCACCGTTTCGGCGTAGAAGAGCGAGTCGGGCAGGGCAATGGAGGCGAAGCCGGCCTCTTCGGCGGCCCGGGCGAGCTCGCCCAGCTGATCGAGGGGGTTCATCGCGATCGACAGGGTGAACTTCATGGCTGAACTATAACGTGTTCTAGTTTCTTCGGCCAGCTCCCGCAGTGGGCCCGGTCACGCACCGGGAACCCACCGCGTAGCGTCCGCGTTGTCCGATTCAAAGGTGGCTTCCGGTCACCGAGCCCCGAACTTCTGGGAGTGACCCATGGGCACCGCGATCTTCCTGATCGTGCTCGTCGTCGTGATCGTCGGTGGCGGCGTCTATTTCTCGCGGCAGCGCGCCGCGGCCCGGCAGCGGGAGCTCGACGACGCGAAGGCCGACGCCCGGCGCCTGCTCGAGCGGCTCGGCGGCCAGGTCCTCAACATCAACGGCACGGACACCGCGTCGCAGCAGGCGATGGCCGACGCCGCCGAGCGCTACAACGCGGCCGGCTCGCAGATGGAGCAGGCCCGCACGATCGAACAGGCCCGGCTGGTCAAGGAGACCGCCATCGAGGGCCTCTACTACGTCCGCGCCGCGCGCGTCGCGATGGGCATGGACCCCGGCCCGCAGCTGCCGGAGGAGGCCGAGCGCGAGCGCGCCGGCAAGGTCACCGAGCGCCGCGAAGTCGACGTCGAGGGCCAGCACTACGCGGCCTCCCCCGAGGCCGGCCAGGACACGCCGTACTACTACCCCGGCGGCCGCGTCGCGGGCCGTCCGGTGCCGCAGGGCTGGTACAGCGAGCCGTGGTGGAAGCCCGCGCTCGTCGCCGGCGCCTGGGGTCTCGGGTCGATGTTCCTCTTCAGCGCGATGTTCTCCGGCATGGGCGGCATCGCGAGCGCCTCGGCCTGGGAGTCGGGCTACGACGCGGGCCAGCAGGACGCGCTCGAGTCCGGCGACATGGGCGGCGACGGCGGCGGTGACATGGGCGGAGACGGCGGAGGCGACTTCGGCGGAGACGGTGGCGGCGACTGGGGCGGCGGCGGCTTCGACGGAGGCGGGTTCGACGGCGGAGGCTTCGACGGCGGCGGCTTCGACTTCTGAGGCCCCGCCGGGGTCCCGAACGCAGTGAACGGCTCATTCCTGTCGCCGGACGACAGGAATGAGCCGTTCACGTCAGTTCTGGCAGCGAGGGCACCAGTAGAGGTTGCGGCCCGCCAGTTCGGAGTGCGCCACCGGCGTCCCGCACACCAGGCACGGCTCGCCGGTGCGGCGGTAGACGTAGACCTCGCCGCCGTGGCGGTCCACCCGGGCCGCGCGGCCCATCGCCTCCGGCAGGTGCTCCGGGCGCACGGTGTCGATGCGGCCGACGCGGACGCCGGCGCGCATCAGGGCCACCAGGTCGGCCCACATGTCGTCCCACAGCGCGCGGTCCAGCGCGCGTCCCGGCGTCAGCGGTGCGACGCCGTGGCGGAACAGCACCTCCGCGCGGTAGACGTTGCCGACGCCCGCCAGCACCGCCTGGTCCATCAGCAGCGCCGCGATCGACGTCTTGGACCGCGAAATGCGCGCCCAGGCCAGCTCCGGTTTGGCGTCGCGGCGCAGCGGGTCGGGGCCCAGCCGGGCCTTGATCGCGTCCGCCTGGTCCGGGGAAAGCAGCTCACAGCGGGTGGGCCCGCGCAGGTCCGTCCAATGTGTCCGGCCGGCCAGCCGCAGCCGGACCTGGCCCACCGGCTCGGGCGCGGGCAGCGGCGATTCGCCGAAGGTGCCGTAGAGCCCCAGGTGGATGTGCACGATGCCGTGCGGGCCGTAGTCGTGGAAGAGGTGCTTGCCGTGCGCCTCGGCGCCGACGAACAGCTGACCGTCCAAACGGGACGCTTCGGCGGCGAACCGGCCCTGCGGGCTGCTCACCGCGACCGGCGCGCCGGCGAACCGGCGCTTGTGCAGCCGCGCGAGCCGGTGGAGCGTGTGCCCCTCGGGCATCAGGCCTCCGGCAACGCCGGCGGGGTCCCGGTGCGCTCGTAGTCGAGCAGCTGCTGCACGCGGCGCGCGTGCCGCTCCTCCGGCGAGACCTCCGTCGCCAGGAACGCCTCGACGATCTCGACGGCCTCCTCGGCGGTGTGCATCCGGGCGCCCACGCCGATCAGCTGGGCGTGGTTGTGCTCCCGGCACAGCTTCGCGGTCTCGACGCTCCAGGCCAGCCCGGCGCGGGCGCCGGGGACCTTGTTGGCGGCGATCTGCTCGCCGTTGCCGGAGCCGCCGACGACGATGCCGCGGCTGCCCTCGTCGGCCACCACGCGCAGCGCCGTCTCGACGCAGAACGCCGGGTAGTCGTCCTCCGCGTCGTAGACCTGCGGACCGATGTCGGTGACTTCGTGACCCTGTTTCTCCAGGTGAGCCACCAGGTGGTTCTTCAGCTCGAAACCGGCATGGTCGGATCCCAAGTAGACACGCACGGCCAGGAGTCTGCCACCACGGCCGGGTTCGGGCATGCTCCGGGGGTGGGCATCCGGGAGCAGTCCGGCAGCGACGTGCGGCTCGACTGGGGCGCCGAAGGGGTCGCCGCGCTCGGCCGGGAATGCGCGGTGCTGGTGGTCGTCGACGTGCTCTCCTTCAGCACCACCACGGACTTGGTGGTCGGCCGCGGTGGCCGGGTGCTGCCGGTCCGGTGGCGCGACGAACGCGGCGTCGCCCGGGCGCGGGCGGCCGGGGCGGTCGTCGCGGGCGAAGGCGAATTCACCCTGCGGCCGTCTTCTGTGACGGAAATCCCCCCGGGAACGCTGCTGGCGCTCCCCTCGCCCAACGGCGCGACCCTCTGCGACGCCGCCGCGGCGACGGGCGCGCACGTGCTCGCGGGTTGCCTGCGCAACGCCTCCGCCGTCGCCGCGAAGGCCGCCGGGCTGGGCGGCCCGGTCGGGCTGATCGCGGCGGGGGAACGCTGGGGCGTGAACGTTTTCGGCCACAGCGAAACGTCCGGCCCGCTGCGGCCGTGCGTCGAGGACCAGCTGGGCGCCGGGGCGATCGCCGCCGCACTCGCCGGCCACGGGCTTTCGCTGTCCGCCGAAGCCGCCCTCGCCGCGCGGGCCGTCGACGTCACGGCCCTGGCAAGCTGCGTGTCGGGGCGCGAGCTCATCGAAGCCGGCCACGGCGGCGACGTCGTGCTGGCCGCCCGGATCGATGTGAGCGAGACCGCTCCCGTCCTGACCGAAGGAGTACTGGCATGACCGGCCGCTGGATCGAGGTCGCCGAGGGCGTCCACGCCCGCCGCTACGAGGAGCTGGACCTGACCGTCGGGCTGGTCGTGGGCGCCGAGCGCTGCCTGGTCGTCGACACCCGCGGCGACCTCGAGCAGGGCGCCGAGCTCGCCGCGGCGGTCCGGGAACTCACGCCGCTGCCGTGGGCCGTGGTCTACACGCACGCGCACTTCGACCACGCCTGGGGCACCGAGGCGTTCCTGCCCTGCGAGGTCTGGGCGCACGAGCGCTGCGCGGCCGAGGTGCGCGCGGATCCCGACGCCCGCCGCGCCACCTGGGAAGCCCACTACCGCAAGGAGGGCAAGCCGGAGATCGCCGACGCGATTTCCCGCACCACCATCGCGGTGCCGGACCACACGTTCACCGGCCGCGTCGAGCTGGACCTCGGCGGCCGCACGGCGGTCCTGCTGCACCCCGGGCGCGCGCACACCGACCACGACGTGGTGGTCCATGTCCCGGACGCCGCGGTCGTCTTCGGCGGCGACGTCGTCGAGCACGCCGAAGCGGGGTTCAGCGAGTTCTCGTTCAGCTCCGAAACCGACCTCACCGCCTGGCCGGCCGCGTTCGACGTGATCCTCGCGCTGGAACCCCGCGTCGTCGTCCCCGGCCACGGCGACCCGGTCGACGCGGAGTTCCTCCGCTACCACCGCGACGGCCTGCACGAGCTGATCACCCTCAAGGCGGGCGTGGGCCGCGGCGAGACGACCGAGGTGGCCGCCGTGGCCGCGTCCCGCTACCCCAGTGACGTCACCCTGGCCGCCCTCGCGACGCCCTGAAGCCGCTCAGTCGAAGTTCAGTTCGCCCGAGCGGGTGCGCTTGAGCTCGAAGAAGTCCGGGTAGCTCGAAAGCGCCACCGCGCCGTCGAACACCTTCAGGGCGTCTTCGCCGCGCGGGATCGAGGTCAGGACCGGGCCGAAGAACGCGACGCCGTCGATGTGGATCGTCGGGGTGCCGACGTCCATGCCGACCGGGTCCATGCCCTCGTGGTGGCTCTTCTTCAGCGCCTCGTCGTACTCGGTCGAGTGTGCGGCGTCGGCCAGCTCGGCCGGTGCGCCGATCGCGGCCAGAGCCTCCGCGATGACCGCGTCGTAGTCCTTGTTCCCCTGGTTGTGGTAGCGCGTGCCGAACTCGGTGTAGTACTCGCGCAGCACCTCTTCGCCCTTGAGCTGCGACAGCGCGACGGCCACGCGCACCGGGCCCCAGCCCTTCGCCAGCAGCTCCTTGTACTGCTCGGGCAGCTCGTCCCGGCCCTCGTTGAGCACCGACAGGCTCATGATCCGGAAGTGCAGGTCCAGGTTGCGGTGCTTCTCCACCTCCAGGATCCAGCGGGAGGTGATCCACGCGAACGGGCAGATCGGGTCGAAGTAGAAATCGACCTTCGTGGGCTGCTCGGCAGCGGTCATCGGGGTACTCCTGAGTCACGTCTCCATGTGGGCGGACCCCCACACGAGGAGGCCAACACCGGGAAACGCGGGGTTGTTCCCTTATCGCCCGCCACCCCGTCCCCATGATTGGATGCGGGGAGTTGAAAACCGATACCAACGACCAGAGGTGCCTGTGCCCGCCCCCAACCTGACCCGCGACCAAGCCAAGCTGCGCGCGGATCTGCTCGACGTCACCGGTTACGACATCGAGCTCGATCTGACCGACGGCCACGGCGGACCCGGGGAGAAGACCTTCGCGTCGACGACGACCGTCCGGTTCTCCAGCGCCCGGGCCGGCGAATCGACGTGGGTCGACATCGTCGCCGACCGCGTGCACTCGGCCACCCTGAACGGCGCGGACGTCGACGTCAGCGCGTATGTCGAGGACAAGGGCATCGCGCTGGCCGGGCTGGCCGCGTCCAACGAGCTCACGGTGACCGCCGACTGCCGGTACATGAACACCGGCGAAGGCCTGCACCGGTTCGTCGACCCGGTCGACGACGGCGTCTACCTGTACACGCAGTTCGAGACGGCGGACGCCAAGCGCATGTTCGCCTGCTTCGACCAGCCCGACCTGAAGTCGGTCTACCGGCTCACGGTGATCGCGCCGAAGGACTGGAAGGTCGTCTCCAACGCCATCGTGGAGTCCGCCGAGGAGACGCCGGAAGGCGCCGTCCGCACGGTGTTCAAGGAGTCCGAGCGGATCTCCACCTACCTCGTCGCGCTGGTCGCCGGCCCGTACGCCGAATGGCGCGACGAGTACACCGACGACCACAAGACCATCCCGCTCGGCATCTACTGCCGCGCGTCGCTGGCCGAGCACATGGACGCCGACCGGCTGTTCACCGAGACCAAGCAGGGCTTCGGCTTCTACCACGAGAAGTTCGGCACGCCGTACCCGTTCTCCAAGTACGACCAGCTGTTCGTGCCGGAGTTCAACGCGGGCGCGATGGAGAACGCCGGCGCGGTGACCTTCCTGGAGGACTACGTCTTCCGCAGCCGCGTCACCCGCTACGCCTACGAGCGGCGCGCCGAGACGCTGCTGCACGAGATGGCGCACATGTGGTTCGGCGACCTGGTCACCATGCGCTGGTGGGACGACCTGTGGCTGAACGAGTCGTTCGCGACCTTCGCGAGCGTGCTGGCCCAGGCCGAGGCGACCGAGTACAAGAACGCGTGGACCAGCTTCGCGAACATCGAGAAGTCGTGGGCCTACCGGCAGGACCAGCTGCCCTCGACGCACCCGATCGCGGCCGACATCGTCGACCTGCACGCGGTCGAGGTCAACTTCGACGGCATCACCTACGCCAAGGGCGCGAGCGTGCTCAAGCAGCTCGTCGCCTACGTCGGGCTCGAGCACTTCCTCGACGGCCTGAAGGTCTACTTCGGCAAGCACGCCTGGGGCAACGCCACGCTGGCCGACCTGCTGGGCGCGCTGGAGGAGGCGTCCGGCCGCGACCTGTCGTGGTGGAGCGCGCAGTGGCTGGAGACCACCGGGCTGAACTCGCTGAGCCCGCGCTACGAGGTCGGCGCGGACGGCAGGTTCACGTCGTTCGCCGTCGTGCAGTCGGGCGCGAAGCCGGGCGCCGGTGAGCTGCGCACGCACCGCGTCGCGGTCGGTGTCTACGACGAGGACTCGTCCGGGAAGATCGTCCGGACCCAGCGGGTCGAGCTGGACGTCGACGGCGAGCGCACCGAGGTGCCGGACCTGGTCGGCTTGCCCGCGGGCAAGCTGGTCTTGGTCAACGACGACGACCTGACGTACTGCACGATGCGCCTCGACCCGGCGTCCCTGACGACGCTGATCGACCGCGTCGCCGACATCACCGAGCCGCTCCCGCGCACGCTGTGCTGGTCGGCGGCGTGGGAGATGACCCGCGAAGCCGAGCTGAAGGCCCGCGACTTCGTGACGCTGGTGCAGCGCGGCATCCACACGGAGACCGAGGTCGGCGTGGTCCAGCGGCTGCTGCTGCAGGCCCAGACGGCGCTGAACTCGTACGCGGAGCAGAAGTGGGCGGCCGAGACGGGCTGGCCGGCCTTCACCGCGCGGCTGCTGGAGCTGGTCCGCGGCGCCGAGCCGGGTTCGGACCACCAGCTGGCGTTCGTCAACTCGCTGGCCGGGTCGGTGCTGGATGCTTCTGCTTTGTCGGCGTTGTCCGGTTGGCTCGACGGTTCGGCCCCCTTGCCGGGCCTGACGGTGGACACGGACCTGCGCTGGCGGCTGCTGCACGCGCTGGTCGCGCACGGCAAGGCGGCCGCACCGGAGATCGACGCGGAGCTGGCCCGCGACAACACGGCAACGGGCCGCCGCCAGGCGGAGCGCGCCCGAGCGCTGCGCCCGACAACGGAGGCCAAGGCCGACGCGTGGCAGCGAGCGGTGTACGACGACGAGCTGCCGAACGCGGTCAGCGACTCGCTGATCTCGGGCTTCTCCCACCCGGGCCAGAAGGCCCTGCTGGGCTCGTACGTGCCTCGCTACTTCGAGGTGATCGACGAGGTGTGGCAGCGGCGGTCGAGCGAGCGGGCCCAGCCGATCGCAATCGGGCTGTACCCGTCCTGGGCGGTCGCCGCGGAGACGGTGACGGCCTCGGACGAGTGGCTGGAGGGCGACCACCCGCAGGCCCTCAGGCGCCTGGTCTCGGAGGGCCGCGCGGGCATCGTCCGCGCCTTGGCCGCGCGGGACTTCGACGCACAGGCCTGAGTTCGCGTACGAAGGCGGGTCGTGCCCCCGGCACGGCCTGCCTTCGCGAGCGGATGCGCCTTCGGCCGCGGCCGCGCCCGACACGGCTCGTCGGGCCCAGCTTGCCTTGGCCCAGCTCACCCCGGCGCAAGCCGCTCGGCCCCACCGCGCCCGACACGGCTCACCCCGGCGCAAGCCGCCTTGGCCCAGCTTGCCTTGGCCCAGCCCACCCCGGCACAAGCCGCTCTCCGGCCACACCCCCCTGCCGACCCGATACGCAGCCGCCTCAGCGGCCGCCAGGCCGTGTCAAGGCACGCTTTCCCCCCTTGACACGGCCTGGCGGCCGTTGAAC
>NZ_JBHVXZ010000127.1:0-28105 GCF_042881395.1 Amycolatopsis sp. NPDC058278
GATCCGGCGACCACCGCATGTCTCCGGCACACACGGGCCGCAGCGGCGTCACCCGAGCGCTGGCCGCCGCGGCCTCCGGGCTGGCCTCAAGATGGCAGCAACGTCGTGATTGTCTCGGCGATCGGGGTCGTCGGACGGCCGATCAGCCGGCTGAGGTAACCGTGGGTGTCGGCCAGCGTCCCCTTGGCGATGTCCGCGTCCAGCGCCGCCGGAAGGCCTCAGCACCGAGTCGGGCGCCCGGCGCCTCCGGACTGGCTGAGCTGGTGGCACGGATCCTCGTCACAGGCGTCGCCCAGGGCTCGGGCCGTCATCGTGAGAGTTCCGAGGGCGCCGAACTGCGTCTCGGTCAGTCCTCTTCGTGCAGGGTCGGCCGGATGGCAAATGGCCGGTAGTCGGTCAGGGCGGGCAGGTCGAAGTGGTCGAACCGGGCTGCCTGCAGGTGCCAGCGCACCAGCCGGGTTACGCTGCCGCGTTCGTGGTGGAACACCATCGTGGAGGGGTTTCCCAGAACGGCGCCGCCGGGATCGCCGTGCTCGTGTCGCAGCCTTCGGGGAGGGGCTGCTCCTGCGGTTCGCCGGCGTCGGCGTCCAGCAGCCAGGCCGTCGGCGGCTCGTACCGGAATGCATACAGCCGCCGGCCGCTGGGAGCCAGTTCGTACCTGCGCTCGGCCGGCACCGCGATCCGCTGACCGTCGGGGGTGTGCCAGAACATCCCGTCGCCGTCGGCTTCCAGGGTGGCACCCGAGTGCGGGTCCACCTGCCACAGATCGACGGTCAGCGGTTCCGGGTCGGCTCCCCAGGCGCCAGCGGAACGCGCGGCTGCCGGTGTGGACGCCCTGCCGGTAGTACACGGCGCCGTCGTGGACGGCCAGGACCTGGCGGGTCAGCCCGTCGGTGCGGGGCAGGCTCGCCACCTCGCCGGTGACCACGTCCAGCAGGTGCGGCCGGTCCCACGAGCGGCGCCCGACGTGGTGCTCGACGCCGGCGAGGAACCGTCCGTCGGCGCTGCGCACCGGGTGGGTGCTCAGGTCGACGGGCAGGCGCTCGACCGTTCCGTCCAACCGCACCAGCACACCGGGGCCGGCTGAGGTGGCCACCGCGATCCCGGTGGGCGTCTCGTACGCGCGGTAGCGACAGTGGTCCGGGACGCGGCCCAGGACCACCGGTCCGTCGAGGCGCCACACGATGACGTCGCCGTTTCCGCCGATCACCCCGGCGCGCGGCGGCGCACCCGGGAACGTGACCGGGTTCGCCGCCCGCGCCGGCCGCCGTGCGGCGGCCACAGGTACCGACGACGACCGCAGCCGTGGACGTGGTCGCGCCACGATCCCGCATTCGACCGGCTCGACGTACCGGGTGGCGGCGTAGGCGAGCAGCCCGGGGACGTCACCGGAGGGGATGAGCAGCCGTTCGGCGAGGTCGTCGACCGGGGCGGGGTGGCCCCACGCGGCGATGAGGGTGAGGTCCGCGGCGACCCAGCCGTATCGGGCATGGGCTGCGGCTGCTCGACCTGGGGGGCGAGCCGGTCCGGCAGGTCGAGGCGTTCGGCCGCGGATAGCGGCTGCTCGGCCAGCCGGTGCCGTGTGCGGTCGGGAACGAGCACTCCGGCCGCGACGAGCAGCTCGATGGCCTCGCGCGGCGATTCCGGGCGGCTTGACGCCCAGTTGAGCGCAGATCGCCACGTCGGGCCGGTCACCGCGCAGGGGTTCCTCGAGCCACGACTCCGGCCGGGGCGGGCCGTAGCCGGCGGCGAAGTAGGCGACCTCCATCACCGGGTAGCCCAGCACCAGCCGCCAACCGCCAGCCGGGATCCGGGACACCGATCGCGGGTCGGGTCCGACGCACCCAGCGTGGCAGCTCCGGCTCCTCGCAGAGCCAGAACTGCAGCAGCCAGACATCGCTTTCGTCCCCGGTTGTGGCCGTGCGGCGCCACCCTGGCGTGGAACAGCCCTCGCTGGCCCAGGTCGAGGGTGCCCTCGTGCTCGCCGCCGGTGAGGGTGGCGAAGGCGAGCTGGCCGGTGCGGCTGTGGAACGGCGTCTCGACGACGTCCTCCCACTCGGCGACGGCGATCTGCGGTGGCTCGTCGTGGGCTTCCAGCCGTACCACTTGGTAGGGGTCGCGGGCGTGTCCGTGGACCCAGCCGTCACCGGCGGTGGCGATCGTGCCGGACAACGCGTCGGTCGCCAGCTCGCCGAGCAGTTCGTGGCCCCACGGCTCCGCCGCGTCGGGGGCGTGGCGGTCGCGGATCACCAGCACGCCGTGGTCGGGCAGGTATTCGTCGTCTTCGAGAACCCCCAAGAGCGTCACAGCGCAACCGTATCGAGCAGTACCGATTGACCGCGAATCGGCGAACACCGGGGCGCCGGCCACATCATTGTGCGGACCGAACTCGGTGAACGCGGCATCACCTACTCATGCCAGCCACCGACGTCCTCGGAGCCTGAAACCGATCGGCCTGTCGGAGCGGACAGCGCTACTGAAGGGGCTGGGGCTTCGCGTAGCCTTCCGCGATGGGAGTCGCGGAAGGTGGACGGCGGTGTTGACATGACCGACAGTTCGGACACCGAACGGTTGGGCGTTGGTCTGGCTGATGTCGCGTTCACAAAGTGGGGATGGGTGTTTCGCAACCAGCCCATCGGCGACTACGGCATCGACGCGCACGTGGAGCCGAAGACCGACGGCGTGGCGTCGGGGCGACTGGTGGCTCTCCAGATCAAGACTGGGCAGTCCTACTTCGAGCCGACTCCGGAGGGGTGGCGGTATCGCGCGAAGGGCAACGAGCGGCACCTGCACTATTGGCTGGGGCACACCCTCCCCGTCTTGATCATCTTTTGTGATCCGGAGACGGAGGCTTTGTACTGGGAGCGCGTGACGGCGGAGCGGATCAACTACACGCCGAACGACTGGACGATCGTCATTCCGCGCAATCAGACGATCACGCCTGACGCCAAAGACGCGATCACCGCCATTGCCTACGCGGCGGTGGGCGCAACCGAAGATCCGCTCGACGAGACATTGCCGTTTCTGCCGCCGTCGGTGGCGGACGCCGTTCGTCGCGTCGCGGCCGGTGAGCCACGCGGGGCGTTGCGGCTGGCTGTTGCCTTGGCGCGTGGACGTCGTGAACCGCGATTGGCGGTCGAGACGATCCTGGCCAGCCGGCCGAGCTGGTTGGAACGTGGAGGTGGCCAGTTCGAAGCGGTCGTGGGTGCGTACGCGGTGGAGCACGGCCACCCCGACCTGGCGGCTCGGGCATTCACATTGGCGGCTGAGCAGGTCGACGCGGGCGCAGGGAAACTATACGCAGTGGCCGCCGTGTTCACCGCTGGGACCGGAGACCTGCCGAAGGCGGCCGAGCTAGTGGAACATGCTGAGGCTGCCGCCGGGCCGCCCGTGCTCCTGGCTGCCGTCCGCTGGCATGTACGGCAGTTGGACGAGGCTGGCCAAGTCCCCGTTCCGGACGCCCTCCAGGCTGCCTCGCCTCACGGGCTGTCCGGCGAGCCGATGTGCCTGCTGATCCTCAGCGAGGACGCCGGCAACCGCCGCGACGTCAGCGGAGTCGTTGCTTACTCGGAGCAGGCGCTGGCGGCTGGCCCGGACAACAGCGGCCTGCAATTGCGGATGGCTGAGGCGCTGTTGTGGCGCGTGACGGACGGCTCGGCAGCTGTACCGGCGGAGGACCTGCGCCGCGCCGAGAACCTCGCCACTGCTGCCTGGCAGCAACGCCGCCGCTGGTCTGGCCCCAGCGCAGACGCGTTGACGGTGCTGTTGCGCAAGCACCTACTCGCTGGCGCGTACTCAATCATGATCAACCTCGCTACGCCGTCGCCGCACGGACAAGCCAGCGAGCAGGAGGCCACCGAGGGCAAGGTCGCCTATCTCGGTACCATCGCGGCCCTCGCCCTGGGACAACGCGATAGGGCGACCGAGTTCATCGACCGGGTCGATGGGACGCCGATTGCCGTCGGCCTGCGCGCGCTGGTCGCCGATCCCGACCTTCCGCGCGATGAACAGATCCGACTGTGGCGGGAGGCGCTGCCGGTCATCGATCAGCACGACTTGCGCTTACGCGGCCTCTACCGCCTTGCGGCGCTGGGTGCATGGCCGTTTCCCGAGCTCGACCAAGCCTGCGAGTCAGGGACTATCGATCCGGTTACGGCGGACCTCTTGGCAGGCCGCTGCGAGGCTGCCCGAGGCAACGTGCTCGCCGCCGTGACGCGGCTGCGCCGGCATGTTGCGTCGTCTGCCGGCGCGGTGGAGTTGCTGGTAGAGGTGTTGGAGAACGACGGCCAGTACGAGCAAGCGCTGGAGGAGTGTGCGCGGGGAATCGCGCGATTCGGCGAGGTTGTGTTGGACGGGATGCGGCTGAACCTGCTGCTGCGCAGCGAGCAGCACCACGCCGCCGCGAACTTCGCCATCCAACTCTTGTCTCGCACTGATCTTCCGGCCGAGCGGCGGCTGGCTCTGCGTCGCGGGTTGATCGGGTTCTACACGATGCGCGCGGATTGGGTGAACGTTGAAACGCACAGCCGAGCGGCTTTGGGTGAGTACCCGGGAGAGGTCGACCTTCAGTGGGCGCTGATCGGCGTCACCGTCAACCAAGGTCGTCTCGACGATGCCTGGGCACGGTTCCGGCAGCTCGATCCACCGCTCATCCACCGCGGCGCGCTGGGTGTGTGGATGGGGTTGCACGGAAAGTTCGGGTTCACCGAGGCAGACATCAGCACCGCCTTGGACAGCCTGACCCGTTGGCCTGACGATGGAGGGGTCGGGGCGCAGATCTTAACGACGTTGATGCACGCGGGTGGTCGGCGCACGCCGGATGGCCGTCCGGTTCTGCCCGATCTCGACGAGGCCGGGCTGCAGAGATTCCAGGACGCTCTTCGGGACTACCTCACCCGGTATCCCGACGGTCCGATCCGTGCGATCAACGTCGACGGGCTGAACTTCGCCGAGATGATGCGCGCCGAGTTGGCGCCGCGCGCTGAGCAGGATCGGCTGCTGGTCGGCCTGGTCAGGCAGGGGCGGCTGCCCCTGGGGCTGCTGGCCGCATCCCGCGGCCGGCCGTACGCGCAGGCGCTGATCCAACGTGCCTGCGGGCCGATTGTGGCGATGACCTTGGACCCTGCTCGATTCGACCGGGAGATCGCCGCCGCGAGGACCGTGCTCAACCAGTCGGTCGTGGTCGAGACCAGTGCGCTGATCATAGCCACGTTGCTTCCTGCCCGATGGCCTGCTTTGCGGGCCGTGTTCGCCGAAGTCGTGGTGCCCCGCAACGTCCTACAGGACATCCAAGTCACCGATGCCGAACTGCGTCGCGATCCCGACAGCCTGGCTTGGGTGGGATTCGACCCGGACCGGGGCGTACTGACGCTGACCGAGGCTTCCCAAGACCAGACCAGCGACGTCATCAGTCGGATCAACGACATCGACGCCGTCGCCCGAGATCTCGTCGCTGTGGACACCCCGACCCGAGAAATCTTCCGCGACCGAGGCGGTCTGGGCGACCGCGAGGTCTGGGTGAGTCCGCTGGAAACGGCCGCACAGACAGGCAAAGCGCTGTGGAGCGATGATGTTGTCGTCCGCGAACTGGCCGCAGGTCAGGGCATACATGCATTCAGCACCCTTGCCCTGGTGCACGTGCTGATCGAGGACGAACTGATCGAGGACACGCTACGCGCCGACGTGCAGACGTTGGCCCGTGCCCATGTCGTCGACCTGACCCTGACCGCCGATGAACTCTTCGCCATCGCTCGCGACGAGAATTGGTCGCTCGGCGCGGCGGCTACCTACGTGCAGCGCGGCGGCTTCTGGTCCCACTACGACAGCGCACTCACCGACTGTCTGCCCATTTTGGAGAACGTCCAGGCACATGAACCTGATCTGCTGGTCGCGTGGCTGGTCAGCGTCTGCATGGGCGTCGCAGACAATGTGGCGGACACTGCATTGGATAGCGCTTTTGGCCTGGTCGCCGACACGATCGCCGATCATCTCGCGATCGATGCGGCAAGTCGAGATGTATTGCACGATGCCGTGCGGGCTACAGCCGAAACCATCCGACGGCAGCGGGACGAGCGTCATCAATAACAGCGCGGTGGCGGCCCTACCTGCGACATTGACGGTCGAGACCTGCTTGAACCGACGTGATGTCGAGACGAGCATCGGCTGAGACGGCGATACCAGGACAACGAGCCCCTGGAGCAAGGGGAAGAGTGCGCTACGATCAGTGATCGTTTGCGCTATTCGTCCGGGCCCCTGCGTCGAATCCGACCGCTTCGCCGGGATCATCATCGGCTACCAAGGACACCGAGCCCCTGAGCCCGCCGCGGTACCGTCCGGGACGGGCTGCGGTCGCGGCAAGGCGTGCCGGGGCTTCGGGAAAGCTCACCTGACCAGCGCACCGGTTTCGTCGTGTCGAGGTCACGGTGAATCAGTTGCCGTCCTCGTCACCGCGGTGACCGTTCACGCAGGTGGTGGATTTGTCGCGCAGGCACACCTTCCCGCTCGCGACGCGCAGGCCGACGGTGTCGAACGCGGTGACCCAGTTGCCGGCGATCGCCTTCTGCGCGGGGGCGAGCTGGATCAGGCCGGAGCACACGGCCGCGTGCAGCTTGTTCTCTACGGCGTCTTTGGGGTTCGGGATCGTGCCGGGTTCGACCCACAGGTTGCGCGGATCGTCCGGGGCGCCACCAAGTTCGAGGCTGACCAAGTGGTCGTACTCGCTTTTGGCGCCTGGCTCCAGATTGTAGGAGCGGGCGGATGCGGCATTCATCGTGTTCGTTTTCGACGTCGGCGGACGGACGGTCTTGGTCCACCCGGCCTGGCAGATCGTGTCCTTGATGGTCTCCTGCCGTACGGCGGGATTCACCGCGCCGGGGGTGCAGCTGGGGTCGGGCAGGGGCTGGCCGTCACGGGTACCCAGCTTACAGGTTCCCGGACCCGGCATCGCCGCCCCGGAGTTCCCGACCGGCAGGTCGCCGGCCGCAGGCGCCGACGCCTGCGCCTGCGCCGGGGTTGCGGCGTCGGATGCATGGCAGCCAGCGAGAGCCAGGGCGGTGGCAAGCACGGCAACGGCCCACCGGTGTGTGCCGGACCGGGAAGAGGGCACGGGAATCTCCTGCGTCAGCAACGGCGGTGGGAAAGACAGGCCTCACATGGCGTGGGACGAGATCTGGCAGCGATCCAACTTCTACTCGCTCCGTGTGCGTTGACCTCGCCGCCACGCCGTACCCGAGAGCGGCCGCCCCGCCGAAGGTCGGGATGTTCCGGACGGTGCGACAGCAACCCGGCGCGGTCAACGGTTTCGCAGTGGCGTCGACATCTCCTGGCTTCTTGAGTGTCACTGTGTCGTCGCCGACTCCTGCGCATGGTGATGACCACCGAACACCGACCTGCTCGGCAGACTCGCTGTCGTTCTTGAAAGGATCCAGGATGAGCCGCCTCGTACTTCGCGTCTGCCTCACCGCCGCCGCGGTCACCGTCTCCGTCGGCCTGATCGCTGCCCCCGCCTACGCGAGCGGCGGCACGGCTGCCGGCGTCCTGTCGGCCACGGCGTCGTGCTCGCAGGCGTACCTGCCGTTGCCGGACCCGGCCTGCACGCCCGGGGCGAAGAACCCGGACGTCACCCAGACCACGATCGGCTCGACGATGTGCGTCTCCGGCTGGACCGCGACGATCCGCCCGTCCACCAGCTACACCAACGGGCTGAAGAAGCAGGGCATCATCGACTACGGCTACGCCGACACCAGCATGTCCGACTACGAAGAGGACCATTTCCTCCCGCTTGAGCTCGGCGGTGCGCCGAAGGACTCGCGCAACCTCTGGCCCGAGCCGCACGCGGGCAGCCCGAACTCCTACAGCAAGGACTCCGTCGAGAATGCCGTGAAGAAGGCCGTCTGTGCCGGACAGGTGACGCTCGACGACGCCCAGAACGCGATGCTGCGCAACTGGACCACCGCGAAGTCCGTGCTCGGTATCGGCTAACTGAACCCAGCGCGGCCCCGGGCCGATCCTGGATGCGTCGGTCCGGGTCAGGTACCGCTCGATCGAGGTGAGCTACAACCACGTCAACGAGCTGCGCTCGACCTTGCGGTGCTTGGTCAGCTGGCGTCCCCTGCTGGACAGCGACAGCCCTTAACGTCGTGGCTGCCGAGCACCTCAGTCGTGTCTTCGATCTTCGTCCTTCTTCATCTTCGAGATGGACCAGGCGTTGCGCGATGGTCTGCCACACCGAGACCTTCTTGCCGTCCGCGTCAGTGAAGTCGTCTTCCTCAAAGGCCATCGCCCAGCGGCGCGGTATTGCGTCGGACTCCGCACTGATGAACGAACGTGCTGGGTCGGCGGCGAGGAAGTACTCTCCTCGCCGTCGACGCAGTAATCACGGCGATCTCTCCCCAGTGATCGGCTGCCATGGGCGTTACTTCTTCGCGGCGGCGACCTTCCTGCGCGGTGCCCGCTTACGGGCCGGGGCTGGTTCGGCTGCCTGCCGCTGTGCTTCGTCGTAGGCGGTGACGATCTCGGAGGAGAGACGGCCCCGTTCGGAGACCTCGTAGCCGTTCTCGCTGGCCCAGGCGCGGATCGCGCGCGAGCGTTCGCGGTCCGTCGTGCCGGCTGTTGACTGGCCGGTCGCGACGCGCAGCTTGCGGCCGCCCGTCCTGCGGCCTGCGTTGATGAAGCGGGCGAGCTCGTCGCGCAAGGCGGCGGCGTTGTCGTCGGACAGGTCGATCTCGTAGCTGATGCCGTCGATGCCGAACGGAACGGTGTGGGTGGCGGGGGTGCCGTCGAGGTCGTCCAGCATCTCGACGAGGACCTTTTGGGCCATGGGAATTCTCCAATTGGTTGGCTGTGCGTCTGCTGTGAACAGGCGCACGATCTGCAGGGATCCACTGTGGATCATACATACCGGCCGGTATCGCGGCAATTGTCATCCCCGACGCTGAATAATACCCCGCCGTGGGTTGCAGGATCTTCGCGAGACTTCGTGGCGATCTTGCGGACGACAACCCGCCGGGCACGCGGAAACACTACGTGCAGCGACGGAATGTCGGTGTTATCTCGACACGTCGCACGTGCTGAACGCGTGCTCGCGGGTCCGGCGCACTTGTCGCTGCAGGCCGTGCTGGGTCGTTCGGACGATCCCTTGCGTGCCAGTACGAACACCCTTGGCGAGGTTGGCTCCGACCTTGGTGAGACCGTCCACGTGTGTCTTGTCCTGGTGTCACCCGCCCATGAATATATTCGCCGCCACGCGGATCAGGTCGAACGCGAAACCTTGGCCGCGACGTCGGGGGACTGGTCTGTTCGGCGCAATGCCGAACTGTTCTCCGAAATCATCGATCGCCCGCGCCTCGTCGAACAGTCGGCACGGGAGTTGCGCTCGCAGAGCAACGCAGCCGTCGAGCTGACGTCGGGGGCCCGCCGGCTGGACGGGCTCGTCTTAGAGGCAGAAACGACGATCGAGGGGCTCCGGAGGCAATCCGCGCTGCACCGGGCTGCCCTGGTCGACGCGGATCTCGCATCAATGCGTCGAACTCCTTCGCTCGAGGCGCAGGCGTGGACGGTCGACATCGATGAGTGCGGCGGCTTCTTCGCCACCGTCAGCGCCCAGGCCGTCGACGTGGCGCCGTGGAGTTCTGGGGGAGCGCGGCGACCGCCACGTCGGCGGCGCACATCCTGGCCTGGTTTTTCCACGACCGGCCACCGAATGTCATTGTCGATCAACCGGCCTCCTCGATGCCGCTCGCCTCGGATGTCGCAGTCGCCAACCGTTCCCCTGAAGGGCCCCAGGATGGAGGAACTGCTGGCCCGTCGCGGCATGGCCTACGCCGAGCACGTGACGACTGTTCAGAAGGCCCGCGACGCGCTTCGTCGCCGCGCCGAGGATGTCGAGGGGTTCCTCGCCGAGCGCGCCGCCGAGCTCAATGCTGCCGACCTGCAGCGCCTCCGTCACTACAAGCACTACAAGGTGCTCACCACCCTTCCGTCAGGCGACAATCGTGATCATCTCGGCTTCGTCAACACGGTGATGTGGGTCCAGACCCGGCTGGTGGTCGGCACCCGACGCCCCGTGTGGGGCGAGTTCGGCGGGCACCGGGACGAGACGCCGCTCGACATCGCGGTCGGGCTACTGGGCGCCGACGACGTGGACGCGTTCACCGCCAAGCTGTTCACACCCGAGATCGTCCTGATGATCGCACCCGGCTGGGCCGGCCCGCGTTACCGCGTCGGTGCCAACGGCAACCATCGTGTGCGCATGGCCCGAATGCTCGATCTACCCTGGCTGGCAGCTGCGGTCAAGGTCGAAGCCGTCCCGCCGTCGTGGGGAATCATCGACCTCCTGGACATGGACCCCGACGACGGCACGAAGATCCGTTCCTTCGAGCGGCGGATGCGGGAGCGGACGAAGCCCATTACCGGATTGCTGCGCCGGGGGGTTGTGTTAATCCGCCGACGTACCTGGGTGCCCCGGTCCCGGGGTGATCCGGACGTATTGCGAGGCGAGCATTTGCGCGGCCGTCACCAGACCGATTCCAGGACGTCGACAACACCGTCACGGCCGGCAGCGCGCGCCACCTCGGCCAGCTCGGTGACGTCGTCGGTCGCGTGCAGCAAGACTTCCAGCAGCATCGGCAAGTTGAGCCCCGAGACCAGCTGGATGCTCGAGTGCACGGCGGCGAGCGCGCGGACGGCGTTGAACGGCGACCCGCCGTGCAGGTCGGCGAGCACTAGCACGCTCTCGGCGGCACCGGCTAGCGCAAGCAGCCGGTTCCCGAACTCCTCCGGGCTGTCGCGCGGGCCCAGCTCGCATACCTTCAGCCGGGACTGTGGCCCCAGGATCATTTCGGCGGCTTCTCCCACACCGGAGGGCAGCCGGGCGTGCCCGGCAAGGATGATCGGGAGTGTCCTTGTGCCGTGAATCGGTGGAGCCTCGGGCTGGAGCGTCTCGTCCCCTTTCGCGCCGCCAGGGAAGACGTCCTGCCGTTCGGCGGCCGCGGTCTCGTTCTCGTTCTCGTCGACCAGCGTGCTCTCGTGGACGCTGTGCAAGGCCAGATCGCCAGCGTTCTCCTCGGCGGCCGAGCGGGCAAGGGCGCGGAGGACTCGTGGTTTACGAATGACGAGCCGGCGCCGCCCGGTCTCGATAATCCCGCGCTCGCGAAGGACGCGGAGAGCACGAGCAACCGTCCTGCGGCCCGCACCGATGTGAGAGGCAATCTCCTCCTGCGAAAGCGAAATGTCGATCGAAATACCGTTAGAGGACAGTCTGCCTTGGCTATCGGCGAGTTCGATCAGTAGGGCCGCGACCCGTTGACTCGCATCGAACGCCGCCGCATCGGCACGTTCGGGCTCAGGGGTGATGCTGGCTCTATCACCTGGTTGTTTCGGCAGCTCGTCCGCCGATGGCAGGGAGGCTTCGGCGAGCGCGACGATCTGGTTCGAGGTTTCGGGGGAGACCCTCCGGCGCAGTCGTCGCGCTCCTGCGGTGCCGAGCGAAGATGCCTCGATCAGCGCGTTAACCCGCTGCTGGGCGGCCCGCATCGATTCGGTGGGATCAGTCATCGTCAACCCCCCGATCGGTGCGTGCCCGCTTCACATGGCGTTGCCACACTCCGCGCACGGCGTCTTTGGTCGCGCTCGGAAACCCGCTGGCGCTGAGCGCTTCGGCGATCTCGTCCTGGGTGTATCCGTCGGCGACGAGCTTCACAACGATCCGCGTCTTGCGGTCGGGCAGTCTCGCTAGGGCCCGGTCGGCGTGGTCGGCTTGCGCTACCGCGGCGGCCGGGTCGACCGGCGGCGTCCCGATGGTACCGGTGGCATGCTCGGCTTTGCCCTGCTGCAGCGTGGCGGCGCGCTGAGCCAGCCACTGCGTGTAGAGATTCGGGAACTCGTAGATGCAAGTACCGATAAAGTAGGTGCTCAACCCTGCGCCGCGTGACGCCGACCAGCCACCGCCGATCAGAGCCTGCCGTTTGAACGTGGTGAGCGCCTTGGTGACCACGAGAGCGGAAAGGTCAGCGCGGTCCTCGTCGGTCCAGTCGTGAGGAGGCTCGGGCAACCCGAACTTCTTCCCAAGACGGCCGCTGAAAACGCGGGCGCACTCGGTGAAGATCCGGTGGGTACGCATCCAGACCACCATCACAGCTATCCCGTACTTGGCTAGCTCGTTCGCGAACAGGTCCCACCCGACGCCGGTGAAATCTGCGCGCTCGAGCTCATTGAACAGATCTAGGTCGCGGCGGAGTCGCTCGGCTGAGTCGGCTGCCCGCCGCTCGGTGTCGTTGCACGCTGCATCGTGCAACCCGGGGTCCTCGTGTCCGGGTTGCGGTGAAGACGGCGGCACGGCAGACATATGCGTTGTATTCGCGGTTACAGCTGTCGCGTTGCACCCGAGGTACTCGCCGGCGGCTACCGGCTGTGGTCCTGTGGTGCGCGGAGCTGAACCGCACCTTCCCGGATCGGTGACGGCAACGACTCCCTCTTATATATGCGGCCAGCGAGAGGAGCGCACGCGTCACGGATAGGTTTCTCAGCCCGGGTCGCCGCGGCAGGCCACTCGAGGGATTCGGCCAGGTCAGAAGCGATGTCCGGTCCGGCGAAGAGCGAGAACATCGCGGTCCGGAGGCGTGCGCAGGCTCCTGCCCGGTCATAGAGAAGGCCGTCGACCAGTATCACGTGGCATGTCCGGCCGGGGAGTGCGCGGCCCGACGAAGGGAGGCGTGATGACCGTGATGACGACCATCATCGTCGTGGCGACGAGCCTGTTCAGCTTCCTCAGCTTGCTGGCCGTCCTCGTGTTCCTCTGGAAGGTCTACAAGCACGGTGGCCGCGGCGACCTCACGGCCGCGGCCCAGGCGCTCCGCGACGTACGCCGCCCACGGTTTCTGGCCCGGCTCGATCAACCAGGCGTTCCTAACCCCACCTCCGCGCCACGTGGCGTGCGTGGAGGATGACACCAGCGCGAATGATGGTCGCGGACTGCGGCGACGACCAACACCGCCGCCCGGCTGAACGACTGGACCGCCGGGGCGAGGGAGCGGCCCGACGCGGAGGCGGTGTCGGGCTGGCTGATCCCGCCACCCCATGCCGAACTGTTTGATCTCCGAGTTGTCTCCCGACCACCGGAACGCCGACGGCGCACGTGGCTCGGCGACCTCGCGCGCTCTCCGAGGCAGTCTCCTGGAAGGCCGTGGCAAAGTTCCCCCTTGACCAATAGGTAGTTACAGGTACATCCTGTCCTTACAGGAACTACCAGTAAGGTTTCGCTAGGGAGTGGTCATGAAGGTGGGCGGCAGGGACTTCGGTCAGAGCAAGCGGGACGTCGAGGAGGCTATGCGCGGTGAGGAGCCGGAGCAGATCAGGAAGCACCTCGTCGAGGTGAATGGCACGGTCTACCCGCCGAAGCAGGTGCTCGCCCACGTCACCGGCTGGGATCGGCAGACCTTCACGACCATGGAGGCGCAGCGAGTACTCACCAAGCTCGGCTTCGTATGCCGCGAGGCCGGTGCGCGGCCGGACGGAAGCCTCGCGTGGGGACACGCCACCGGGGAGCAACACAAGGGTGCGCTGGGCGACGTCGACCGCATTGCCGCTCTGGAGGCGGCGCTTGCGACGGCGCAAGCAGCTATCGCAGGCCTCGACGCGAGGGTCCGATCGCTGGAGGATCGGCGTTGAGCCGGGGACCCGGCCCTGCCCGAGGCCGGGAATCGACAATGGCTCACGTCATCGTGTAACACTGCCGGAAGGTGATGCGACCACCTACGGTGCCATCGGATTGGGGGCGTAGAGATGGTGAAGAAATCGACGTGGCGGCCGCCGGAGGGAGTCGACAACGACGCCGTGCGGCGGCTCCTAGCGGCTTACAATCAGGCGCCGCCGCCGGGTACGCCAGAGAAATCGTTGACGGCTCGGTGTGCGCACATTGCGGAGCAGTTGCGCGTGATGCTGGGAGACCGTGGCGCACGCAGGGCGCTAAAGCGGCTTTTCGGCTCGTCGCGTGCGCGCGGACCGCTACCGGCCTCGGTAGCGTCGAGCCCGCGGGTCGGCGCGCTCCCTCCCCCTCGGCGCGCCGGCCCGCACCCGGCTACCGCGCGAGCGCGACCCCTCGACCGGGTACGGGGACAGTCCGAGCTGGTCGTAGATCGTGGCGCCGCAGCGCAGCTGAATCTGGCCGGTCCCGGCCGGACAGCGGGCGGGACGACGACGAACTGCGGTCGTGGATGGTCATCCGCAGGGAGCACCGTGAGACCTTTGCAGCGGAAAGCAGCTGACCGGATTCGGATGGCAGGTGGGGCGCCCGTCGAGTCGGCCGGCCCGCTTTCCGCCTGGGAACGGTGCCCTGCGGGTCAGGCATTTCAGCCGGACGTTCTCTTCGGTTCCGAGCTATCCTCGGGATCGACGCCGATCGGCGTGTCAGCTACGTAGACTTCAAAGCGGCCTGGGTCATAGCCGCCGGCCTCCCAAGCCATGCCGCTCATAGCGACACGCCACTCCATGCCGGTCGCACGTTCCCGCACCAGCCAGCTCCACTCGTCCACCTCCTCGGCCAGCGGAACAAGTCGATCTGCCCGGCTCGACCTCCTACGATAGTAGAACACGTGTTCGCAATGCCTTCCGTGGATTCGGTCCATGGTCGTTGTGCACGCCGCGCGCCGCGATCTGCGTCCTCTGCGACACATCGAGCCTGTGCGCTCGCCGCGGGCGACGCTTGATCCGTCGGTTACGACCTTCGCTAAGTGGGACGGGGCGAGGCGCCGAGCTCACCGCGGCGGAGCAGATGGTGTCGCTGCGATCGTTGCGTCGGAAGTTCGGCCGTCATCGGGCGCAGGGGTTGAGGGGCCCGCTGCATCAGCGGGCCTTGCTCACCCGCTGACTGTTCGGCGGCGCCGACGAACTGATGCTGGCAGCGATGCCAGTCGCAATCGAGCCGCGGACCGATGTGACGACCGGAATGAGAACCGGCCGCACGCCGGTAGAAGACCGCCTCCGTGCCGAGCACGGGGAAGGTGTGGTCGGGCTGCTGCCGAAGGCGACGTTCAACGGGCTTGCCGTAGCGCTCTCGGGCAACTGGAGCGGCGAGCGGTCGTGAGCGCCATCGTCCGCCGCGTTCGTTGGCTTCAACGAGGTCGGGGGCAGTGGTGGCCCAGCGCGGAGGATGGTCTCGCGTGGACAGTCATACTTCGGTGTCCTGTACCCCGCCGCGAAATCGGGTCAGCAGGATCCCGGCGTAGGTCAGTCAGGCCTGACATTGTCAAGGTCGTGCAAATCCACCGCTATCAGGCCCTGTGGGGTGGCGGCCACGACCGTCGACGGCGCGGCGAACGCGGCCGTCGTGACCTCCGCGTCGAGATCGATCGCCTGCCAGCGGACCTCCGACCGGGCCGCGACGTCGGGTCGGCGTCCCTCAAGATGCAAGAAGAACGGTACGCCGACTACCACCAGTATCATCGCAATGAAGTGGGCGACGTTGGCGCCGAGCGCCAACCACCACCAAAACAGGCTGATCCCCGTCATTGCGAGAAAGCCCTGCGAGGGGTAAACTTTTCTGATCAGGCGTACGATTCTGCGTCCCGGTTGATCCACAATCTGCAAAGGGAAATCGGCAACTGCGACGACTGATCCGCTGATCAATAGCGTCAGTGGGCCAGTCGACGTGTCGGCGAAGTCCACCAACCGTATACCGGACTGGGTCGCCATGGAACGTCGCCAGTCTGGTTTGCCGCCCAATCGCCAGATCGGCGGACCGCTTAACCGCAGGATGCCCACCTGGTATCTGATGCGGACGTACTTACGCTGTAAGACGATAGCCGGCCTGCCTTTTTCATGCCATGCCAGCACGGTCAGCTGCTCGTTGGCTCGCTCCTTCGGGTCGGCAAGCGGCTTACGCCACCAGTCGAGTGCCACAACCCGGTCATTATCTGTGCCGACCGGATCCCACGACGGCACATTTCGCCACAGTTGACGTCCGGTGCGGCCGTCGACCGCCGCGACCGTCCACGATCCCGAGGACAAGCCGGTCGCCACGACCAAATCGCCGCGGCGGGTTGGGACTACCGCCACTGACGAGGTTTCTTCCGTGAACAAATCCGTGTGAACCGATTCGCCTTGTCGCCAGAGCCACACCACGCCATTTCTCATGCCAACAGCAACGACTTGGCCGCCGACGGCGACGGCCGTGGGATCGCTCGCGAGTGGGAACACCACCTGCTCGTCGGTGTCGAGGTGGAGACGAACGAGGCAGTCAGGCCCGCCGGCGAAGACGACCGGGCGGCCGGACATCATCCGGATCACGGCACACCGGGCGGGATACATTTCCGGCACCGAACGCTCGGCCACCGTACGGCCGGTGGCCAGATCTCGCACCGAAACATGCCCCTCGTAGCAGACCACCAGACGCGGCAACCCGGTCACCGGAACCACGCCGAGCGCGAGCACGGGGTCGTCGGCCAGGCCCCTCACCGAACACTCGATCCGAGTGGTAGCTCCCACACTCGCACGGTCGACTCCCACGCGCTGACCGCGACGGCCCGGCCAGTCGGCCATCGCGCGATGGCGATGGCGTCGACTTTTCCCCTATCTACCATGCGGAAGGTGTCGAGGACCTCGCCGGACAGTCCGTCCCACAACAACATCGGGTGCGGTGACCAGTCGCAGCCGGCGACGACCAAGCCCGGCCGCCCGTCGTCGACCGCCGCCACCGCGAGCACGGACTCCGGTGCGCGCTGCTCGGACAGTACGGTGCCATCGAGCAGGTCGACCGCGAACAGCGTGTGGTTGAAGGTCACGGCGACGGCGATCGGCCGCCCCTGATGAGCCTGGACCGTGACGCCCGAGACGTGCTGACCGGCGTAAGAGGGGAGCGGCACCCAACGGTGTCCGCCGTCGCGTAGGTCGACGACCGCGACACCGTTCCAGTCGCCGACGACCGCGAGGTCCGCGCCGTCGTGACTGAAGGTCGCGGCGCTGGCTGGGCTTTCGAGGCGGGCCAAAACCTCGGTCTTGTCCTCGGGTAGCCACCAGCGGCACACCTCATTCGGCCAGCGCACGAATACGATCGCAGGTTCGCCGTCCAGTTCGACGAGGTCAGCCGCGAACACCTCTTGCCCGGCTGTTACCCGGTGCGCCGCTGCTGGCTCGGCATCCTTGCCCTCCGCCAGGTCCCAGACAGCCAGCGTGCCGTCGGCGGCCGCGGTCAGCAGGTGCGGGCGCCCGCCGAACTCGCGGGTTGCCATCGCGGTGATCGGTGCCTTGTGCGCGCCGACCGGCTTGGCAGGCATCTCACCGTCGAGCCTGAGGAGGTGGAAGACGCCGGCCTCGGTGCCGACGGCCACGTGCGGCTCGTCGTCGAGTCGGTAGGCGGCGAGGGCGGTGACACGGCGGCCGAAGCTGATCAGCTGCCAATCCGGTGACCTCGGCTCCCATTCGACCCATCTCATGCGCCACGGTGCGACGCCGTTGGATTCGGGAATCAGCTCGGGTAGCGCGTGGCAGCGGGCGATCATGTCAAGGTACGCGCGGTGCTCTGTTGCCGGTGTGGTGCGGAAGTGGTGCGCCGCGCGCCGATAGGCGTCCGCGGCTCGATTCGCGTGCGGGTGCCGGTTCGGGTGGTCGAGGGCTTGGATCGCGTGTAGCAACCGGGAATCTTCGGCGACGAGCAGGTATTCCGGGTCCGACAAGAGTTCGTCGAGTATGGCGTCCGCACCGGCCGCGACGAGGTGAGTGGCCAGGTGCGTCCGCGTGTAGTCATCAGCCGTCGACCACTCACGACCGCCGCCGGCGCGCGGCGCGAGGTTGTCGATCATGAATTCGACGAACTGCCGATGCACGCCGGTATCGTCCGAGCCGGCATGCAAATGGTCCGTCAGGGCCTGGTGGTACGGGCGGTAGGTGCCGTCCGCCGCTCTGACCACATAGGATCCGGCGTTCTCGCGCAGCCACGCGATGTCGGCATCGTCGTAGGTCCGGCCGGACAGCCTGCTCGCCAACGCCGGCCAGATCTCGGCGGCCGGCAGCCCAGAGCCGAACGCGAATGCCAGCGGCTTCACCATGTCCAGCGCCCGCTGGGCGTCTTCACCCAGACGCTTGCGAAGGTCCGCTTCTATCGCGGCACCCGGTTCCCGGGACAGCGCACGGCGCCATGTCGCGTCCGCCACGTCCGGCGTCGTGGTGTCCTGCGCAAGCCCGATGGCGAGGAGGCGGGCGATGAGAAAGCTCGAGCCGGCGGCGTCCACCACCGCGTCGGCGACCTCGCTGACCACGCTGTCGCCGGCTGCCGGATACGGACTGGTGGCCGCCGCTCGTAACAGGGCGCGCTGCACGAATTCCGTCATGCCGGCGGGGTCGGCGTACTTTCCGTCGAGGTCCACCGTCTCGTATGGCACGGTCAACGCCGCGGCGGCCTTGGGCCGCGTGCCGATCACCAGCCGCAGCCCGCCCGTGGCGAGCAGCCCAAGCAGCAGCCTGGCGACGGCGCCGCTGTCGGCCGCCTCGTCGAGACCATCGATCAGCACGCACAATGGCGATTCACGTGCCGAAAGTGCGGTACGCAGGCTGATCCCCGTGTCCCCGGACTCCGCGGCAGCAGCCAGCCGCTGGCGGACCGCGGCATCGTCCTCACCAGCCGCCGAAAACACCGCATCGAACGCGTCGGGAGGGGGCATTTCCTCAATTGTGAGGCCCATTCGTCGGTGTGGCACGGATTCGACGTGGGTCTGGTCGGCCAGCAGCGCCACCAGGCCGAGTAGTGCGGTCTTGCCTGTGCCCGGGGATCCCGTCACCACCAGCATTTCGCCGTCAGAGGCCAGCCAAGACACGATGGCCTGGAGGGCCATCCGTCGGCCGGTGAAGTCCCAGGAGTGCGCCCGCAACGACGCCTGCGCCGACGGCAGGAAGCGGGTGCGATAGTCCTCCGCGGCACGGTCGTCGGCCTGACGTTTCAGCCTGGTCAAGACATCGGGATCGACCGGGCCCGTCGTGCCGTTCTCAGGCGCAACAGTCAGCGTGATGTTGCTGTAGTTGTGGCCGATGCGGATACCGGAGTTGGAGTCCCCGAGCAGCGTGGTCGCGTCGCCGCTGTCGACAACGGAGATCCACCTTCGCCAAAAATTCCTCATGCTCTGTCAGTCCAGTTCAACCCCGGTGATCGCGTCGTCCGATGCCGTCGCGTCGCCGCTTCCCTTGACCTGCACCGAGCCGCCGATCGCGTCTGCCTTGCCGGACACGCCGGTGACCGCACGGTTTCCGCGCGCCTTACCGGTGTCGGACACCCTCACCGACCGGCCAGTCGACTGGGGTCGCCACGCCGCCCAGACGGCGACCCCGACCGCGGCGACCGCGGCGAGCGCGGAAGAGATGGCAGCGACTTTGTTCGCGTCATCCCAGCTGGCGAGTGCGAACCACAGGCCAAGCCCAGCCACGACCAGAAGGCTGATGGTCAGCACCACACGACCGATGTTCATCTCGACATCATTCCAGCGGCAATGGCCGACGGACACAGATACACACGAACGTCGCAACGGTTAGAGTAATCGGAGCAGCCTGGCCAATCCTATTGCGGTCGCCGGTGGTCAATTACTGACTGTCGTCGAGGAGGTACGGAATGGCACAACGTGGCTCGCTGCTGTTGTGTCGGTGAGTTGTCGGCGGGCGACGCGTGGGAGGCTCAGCCGACCGCCGGTCCGTGTGCCGCTCGAAAAGTCATCGCTGCTGGTCAGGCGGCTTGTCTGTATTCGTTGATGAGTCCGCCGAGGATGCGGGTGCGGTGCACTCTGCGGGTGTCGAGGTCGTGCACCGCGGCGGGGTGTTGCTGAGCTTCGGGTGGTAGTTGGTCGCGGGCCTGGTGGGGTCGGTGCCGGTTGTAGTGGTGTTCGTAGGTCTTGAGGACGTGTCGTGCGTGGGCCTCTCCCGTGATGAGGATGTGGTCGAGGAGTTCGCGTCGGATGGTGCCGATGACCCGTTCGCAGTGGGCGTTCATCCGCGGTGCCCGTGGTGCGCTTTTGATGATGCGGAGGTCGTCGGCTTGGAAGACGGCGTCGAACGTCTGGCTGTACTTGCCGTCGCGGTCGCGGAGCAGGAAGCGCAGGGACTCCGTCCGCGTTCCGAGGTCGGAGGCGAGGTTCCTGGCCTGCTGGGTCGTCCATGCCTGTGTCGGGTGGGCGGTGACGCCGGTGATGTGCAGGCGTCTGGTGCCGTGTTCGAGGAACGCCAGTGCGTAGAGGCGTTTGCCGAGCACGGTGTCGAGGTGGAGGAAGTCGGCCGCGATGATGCCCTGGGCTTGGGCGGTGAGGAATTCTCGCCAGGTCGGACCGCACCGGCGTGGTGCCGGGTCGATGTCCGCGTCGTGCAGGATCCGCCAGACGGTCGAGTGGGCGATGCGATGGCCGAGGCGGGCCAGTTCGCCCTGGATCCGGCGGTGGCCCCAGTGGGGGTTCTTCCTGGCAAGGCGCAGCACGAGCGACTTGGTGGCGGCTCGTGTCGGTGGGCGTCCGGTGTGTCGACGCGCGGAGTAGTCCCACTTACGGGCCACGAGTGTGCGGTGCCAGGAGAGCAGGGTGCCCGGCGTGACCGGGAAGACCTCCCGCCACCGCCGACGATCCACCAGCCCGGCGAGGGCGGCGAACCAGAACCGATCGGCGGCCTCGTAGCGGACCGGACCCGCAAGCTGTCGGCGCAGGACCGCATTCTCGTGCTGCAGCACGAGCAGCTCGGCGTCCTTCACCATCTCGCTGCGCAGCAGCATCGACGGCACGGATAGCAGCTTCCGGGTGACCTTGTACAGCAGGGACACGATCACCCGGTCATGCTCTCAAGCGGGCGTTAGCACCGCTACCAGCGGCGATGACTTTCCGAGCGGCACACGGTGCTCGGCGGCTGGCCTGAGCGAGTCAGTGCTGTCCGCGTCGTCGCGGACATGGATCAGCTGTCGGCCGCAGGTGAGATTCTCGAAATCCTGGCCGCGCGCTATCCGTACAGGTATTGCAAGATCGGCGCCGCCCTGATCGACGTCGGCGTCACTCTGCGTCCTCCACGGAGGCTGCTGCCACCGACCCCACCCGGGCTTGTCAACGCCTACCTCGACGGACGTTCGATCCGCCAACTCGCGGCCACCCACGGCATGCCCTACAACCAGACTCGCAGCATCCTGCTCGCCAAGGGCGTCGAACTCCGGAGCCGCGGCCAGTCCTAATCCGATCATGGCCCCGTGGCCGCGCCGACCTGGCACAGTCTTCGCCGGGTCCACTAACAACACGTTCACTAGCTTGAGTTTTAACCTGTTCGGGGTCTATCCCGTGATCGGCTCTGGCGGACTTTCGGTGGTGGGTTATCCGAGGAGGATTCGGTGGCGCAGGAGATCGATGCCGGCTCGTCCGTACATTTGCCGCTTGATTAGCTTCGTTTTGGTGTTCACGCCTTCGGTGCGTCCGTTGTGGTGATCGAGGGTGATCGCAGCGGTGACGGCGTCGATGTCCTGTTCGACGCCTCGGGCGAAGGAGTGCACGTGTGGCAGATCCGCTTCGCGTGCGGCGGTGATCCATGCCGCCAGCTTGGCCGGGTTGTCTCTGCGAGGAGCGAGCAGGGCGGCGAAGGAACGCACAACGCTGGCCAGCGCCGCCATTTCGGGGCATGCCGCGGTCAGGGCTTCGAGTCGTTCGCGTTGCCGATCGGTGAGGTTCTCGGGCCGGGTCAGCAGCAGCCGGGCGGCCCGGCGTGGCGAGAGGTGCGGATGGTCGTCGAGATGCCGTCCCTGGTTCAGATACCGCACGAGGAGGTTGTGGCTGCCGTTGTAGCCCAGAGCGCGGATTTCGCCCAGCAGCACGGTGGCTCCCACGCCCGGCTCTTGTTCACGGCGGGCGCGTAGGTGGTCCCGGTACGGGTCGACCATGCAGGCCCGGTACTTGGGAACCCGCTGGATGCGTTCCGGTGTGGCTGCGCGGGCGTACCGCTTGATTGTGTTCAGCGCCAGGCCGAGGCGACGTGAGCAGTCCAGCAGCCCGACTCCGGCCTCGAGCAGGGCATGGATCTGCTGCCACCGCTGGAGAGTGGTTTCGGCAAGCTTTCCCTCGCGCAGTCCCGTGGCCGAGGCCCAGCACGCACTGTGGGCTGCGACCTCCTTGCCCGCGGCGTCGCACAGGCCGTGCCAGAGATGCCATCGATCGGCGACCTGGATCGCTTGCGGCAGCGCATCCCGCACGGCCTGCGCATAGGCTGCCGAACCGTCCCGGCACACGACTTCGACTCCTGGATGTGCCCGCAGCCAACCGGCGACCACCTCAGCACCGCGCCCGGGCAGCACGTCGATCCGGGCGCCGGTGTCGGCATCGATCAGGACGGTGGCGTAGTCATGAGACCTGCGCAAGGCAAAGTCATCGATCCCCAGTACTCGCGGCACGACCTGATCCGGCAAGGGGATGGCCAGCAAGACCCGTACAGCGGTGTCGCGCCCGAGGGCGATCCCGACTTTGGGCAGCAGCCGGGCGGAGGCTCTGCCGGCCAGTTCGCGCACGACAGCACGGACCTGTTCAGCGAGTCGGACGGTGCGTCGCTGGTATCGCTCGACCAGGCCGGGTACTTGCTCCCGGAAGGTCTGGCGCGTGCACTCGATGACCGAGCATCGCATCCGGCGCACCCGCAGCCTTACCAGCACCCGGCGTCCATCAACCGGCACATCCGCCGGGACTCGCTCGTGGAAGGCATGAACCCGGCCCGTCGGCGTTCCACAGCCAGGGCACGCCACCGCATCGTCCCTGGTTGACGCCCGCACAACGATCACCTCGCCAGCGTCCTCGACACCCTCAATCGACAGCGCCGAAAGCCCCGAGAACACCGCACCGACCAGCTTCGCCATCTCAGCCACAAACGATCATGGCAACCGCAAACCCGTCCCGGCCGGGGACCCACCACCTCACCACCGAAAGTGCGCCAGAGCCGATCTTGGAACAGTCCCCCTGTTCGGTGGGGTCGCGGGTTACTCGACGTGGTGTTCTTGCCGTGCTTACGTTTTCGGGTGTTCGTGCTGGTGACGGTATGGACGTCGTGGCGTGACGCTGGCCGTTGATTAGGTGTTCCGGCGGGTCGTCCGGGGCCGGGTCGTGAGGGTTTCGGGACACCGGCCGGACACGCGAGTTGTGGGCGCAGGTTCGGAAACCCTCGGCGGACCCTGGCCGGGGTGAGCCGCTGGGCTGGTCGGGGTTTCTCCCAGGGACGGCGCAGATCCGCTGTGAGATCACGAGCGAGGCGCAGCTGGGTGTAGGCGGTCAGCAGCAGCCAGGTCCAGCGGTCGGCCGCTTCGGGTGAGCGGAGTTTCGGGGTGGTCCAGCCGAGGGTTTGCTTGAGCATGCGGAAGGTGTGTTCGATGTCGAACCGGCGCAGGAACGCCTGCCAGGCCAGATCGACCTCGGCGTGGCCGAGGCCGGTGCGGGAGTGCCAGAGCCACACGGGTTTCGGGATCGCGCCGGAGGGCAGGCGCTGGACTTCGAGGCGGATCACGGTGCCTTCGATGATCGGCAGGGGGCCGTTGTGGCTGGCCCAGGCGATGCGGTGGGTCAGTCGTGGGTGCAGCCGGTCCCCGGCCCGGATCAGCGCGGGACCGTAAAGCCGGGTCGTGGTTTCGGTGACGGCATCGGGTTGTCCCCAGGTGGCCGGGTCGCCGAAGGCGAACTCGTCTCCGTGGCGGCGGGGCCTGCCCAACGTGGCGGGTGGCTGCCGCGGGACCGGGCGGTGCAGGACCCGGTCGGTGCGCATCCGCACCAGCACGGTGATCGGGAGATCGGCCAGCAGGTGGCTCAGCCTGGGACCGTCGTAGCCGGCGTCGGCGACCAGCAGAATGTCCGGGTCTCCCGGCCGCCAGTGCCCGGCCGCGACCAGACGGTCCACCACGCTGCGGATCTGCCGGGCGGTCACGTTCGCGGCGTTGTCGCCGGGCGTGAGCCGGACCGCGTCCAGCGGCGCGGTCCACGAACTCCGCCCTGACTCGAGGGCGACGACGACGGAGTAGGGCCAGCCGGGCACCATGATGTGCTGGTCTTTGCCGCGGCCGTAGGTGTGACACAGGATCCGCTGCGGACAGGTGTGTGCCTCCGGCCGCAGCCAGCAGGTCACGTCCACCGCCAGCACCAGCCGCCCGTCCGCGGCACGCGGCAGCGAGACCCCGCTTAACGCGGTGCGAAGCCGATCGATGTCGACACGCCCGCGCGCCAGCGCGGCATAGCCGCTGCCATGGCCGCGACGGTGCTCACCGGCCAGCGACAACTCCGCGACCGACCGCACCGGGCCGTCCGCGCACAACACCGCCTCGGTCAGCTCGAACAACGCATCCGCACGCCGGGTCAGGCATCGGTGGAACTCCTGCCGGAGCGTGGAGAGCTCCCCGGCCGCGTCGGCGACACCGGTGTGATGCACACTGATCAATTGAAGCCCTTGGCTCGATCTTCCGTCTGTCGCAAGAAGGAATGATCGACCAAGGGCTTCACTCCTGATCGGCAGGGTCTCCATCGACCACGCAGAGGTTAAAACTCAAGCTAGGCAGCTCAATCGCCGTTCCGCGCGCGCGACTTGCTGTGACGGGTGTCTGCCGGAGGGGCGCCTCGATGGCGACGCCCGCGTCCCAACCGACGGAGCTGCACTGCAGTGCAGCCTGCGAGTCGGCCCCGCGGAGCATCGACGCGCTGATACAGTCTACAACCACGTACAGCG
The DNA here is from genome assembly GCF_042881395.1 of Amycolatopsis sp. NPDC058278. Taxonomy (NCBI): domain Bacteria; kingdom Bacillati; phylum Actinomycetota; class Actinomycetes; order Pseudonocardiales; family Pseudonocardiaceae; genus Amycolatopsis; species Amycolatopsis sp. NPDC058278. The sequence goes on from NZ_JBHVXZ010000127.1 coordinate 24,682, forward strand.
GCCATCTGTAACAGGTTGAGGTCATTTCGCATGCCGAAGAAACATCGGCGACAACCTGGACGATGGGAATGTCATCTGGTCGCACCTACGCAGAAGGAGAGCTAACAGCGTGTCGCACAAGTTCGACGGGCCTCTACGATTGGTTAGCGATCAATACAAGACTGACGGGATTGGCGATGTAGTCTTCGTGCACGGACTTGATGGCGACACCGACAGTACATGGTCTGGCGGAGATGGACTCTTTTGGCCTCGCTGGCTAGCCGAGGATTCCCCCGAACTCTCTGTCTGGAGCGTCGACTATGACGCCGCTTCGACCAAATGGACAGGGGCGGCTTTGCCGCTCTTCGACAGGGCAGTCAATGTCCTCGAGCTACTCACGGTACATAATCTCGGCAAGCGGCCACTCTGCTTCGTCACGCACAGCCTCGGGGGGCTACTTGTTAAAAAAGTAATACAGGAAGCCAGCGAGTCGGAAGGGGACTACAAGCGATTTGCCGAAATGACAAGAGGTGTCGTGTTTATTGCGACGCCACACACGGGCTCGGACATCGCGCGCATCGTTGACTTTGTAAAGTTTCTTCGACCAACCGTTGCGGTCAGCGAGTTAAAGGCTCAGGCGCCGGCACTTCGTGATCTCAATATCTGGTATCGAGATCACGTGGACAATCTAAATATTCGAAATAAAGTCTACTTTGAAACCCAAAAAACGAGAAACGTTCAAGTTGTCGACGCCGTCTCAGCGGATCCTGGAATAAAGGGGGTAACGCCGATACCCTTGGACGCCAACCATGTGAATATATCCAAACCTAACTCGCGAGGCGAAATGCTATACCTCGGGACGCGGAGCTTCGTGACAGATGTGCTTGTGAGGCCTCCGCCGACTGACCGGCAAGAAAACATCGAACGGGTTTGCGATATAGACCCGATATACCTCGGCGTGCACCGTGCTATCACTGTGGTCGGTGCTCGCGAGAACGTCTTGCCAACCTATGTGTCGCGCGACGTTGATGACGCCGAAGATGGAATCGATTCGTTTATGCAGGGTGCGAAAGAAGTCGGAGGCTTCCTCGTCCTGACGGGTGGTTCCTCAACTGGGAAGACGCGTTCCGCATATGAATCGATTCGAAGAACGGTACCACACTACTGGTTGTTTCACCCAAGTGGACCGGAAGAGGTTAGGCGATTTGCCTCGCGTCCAACTCCGCAAACTATCGTATGGCTCGACGAACTGCAGCAATACATGGAGCGCGACGATGGGTTAACTGTTGCAATTATGCGGCAGCTCGTTCGAGGCAAAGTGATTACAGTCGGCACAATATGGCCGGATTACCTGGATAAATATCGTCGACGACCGATATCGGCACAGTCTGCCTCGTACCAACGTGAACGAGATGTAGTCTCTGTTGCGACGATTATTGTAATCGACAGCCGCCTCAGTGACGCGGAAAAAAAGCGAGCTCGGAACATTGCGCAGACCGACAGGCGGATCAATGTCGCTATCGGTGATAATGACTACGGTATGACACAGGTCCTAGCCGCCGCACCGCAGCTAGTCCGGTTTTGGGAAACTGCACGCAATAACGGATCTCATCACTACGCTTGGGCCATCTTGACGGCCGCAATAGACGCCGCACGACTCGGTGCCAAAAAGCCCTTATCTGATAACTTCTTGAAACTTGCCGCTGAGTGCTATTGTGACAAGGTTCAAAAAGCCGATGCTGGCGATGATTGGTTCCAACTGGGAATTGAAGAGGCAAGTCAGCCTCTCAATGGTGCAGCGAGGGCCCTTGTCCCGTCTGCTGCCTCTATTGGCGATTATCGAAATCATCAAGTCGGTGACTACTTGCTTCAATATGCAAGCCACATCCGACGTAAATTAGTTCCGGCCAGCCCGCTATGGGAAATTTACGTGACTGCCATTACTGATGTCGACGACCTCGTGACACTGGCTCGATCGGCAGAAGAAAGGCTACTCAATCGCGAGGCCGCTACACTCTACTGTGCGGCACTTAAAATGGGCAATGTGCGGGTCCGTAGACACGCTATCCAACTCATGTTGCGCCAGGGCATGCAAGATGAGGCAATTCGGTTGCTACGTGACGCAACGGCAGATAAGTATGCTCTTGAACAGTTGATCGATCTCCTGACTCGAGCAGGGCGAGAAGGCGAAATCGACGGCATCCTGCATGAAGCCGCAATGAAGGGTGACAGAAACGCGCGCAGAGGACTTATATCGCGCTATACAAAAAAGGCCAAGATTGAAGCTCTAGAGCGATTATTGCGTCACGGAGTCAATAACAACTTTGACGGAATTCGTGAAGATGTCGTTCAGGCGGTCAGGGAAGCGAAAAGTTCCATTCTGGCAAGAGCCATGCGTGACGTCCTGCTCACGGGAGGCCGCGTCGAACGTGTAAATGGTACCAAAATACTCGTCAGTATGGGCTTAGGAGAAGCAGCGGTCTCCACCTGGCGCGAAGCCACTCAAGTTGCCGAACCAGGGGCCCGTTCAGCACTTGCTGACCTTCTAGTCCAAATCGGCAAAATTGACGAGGCGATAGTCGTATGGAAAGAAGCTCTCTTAGGCGATCCGCGCGATTGGAACGCTCAGGAGCGCCTCGCGCGACTCCTTGAAAAGTCGAGTCGCACAGATGAGGCCATCGCAATATTCCAGACGGGAATTATAAATGGAATGCCCAACGCACGCGCCGACCTCACCTATCTTCTAGAGCGACTCCGTCGACCCCTTGAGGCCGCGCAGATATGGCTTCAGGTCGACCCTTCTGACTGGGCTTCGCGTAGCAGGGGAATATCAATACTTCGGCGCCTAGGCAGGAATTTCGAGGTATTGAATTGTCTGCGCGAGTCTGCTGAAGCCGGATCAGAGAAGGCGCGCACAGAACTAGCCAATATCTTCATATCGACCGATCGGATAGATGAGGCGGAAGACTTATATATCCGCGATCTTCCAGATTCCGAGCAGGCTCTCGCGACCTTCTATATTCGAACATCTCAAGATGCCAAAGCTGCTAGAATTCTTAGAGACCTCCTCAAGCGTGGAATTTATTCACGACGTGAAGATTTGCTCCTTGTTTTGAATCGATCTGGACTCTGCGACGATTCTGATATCTCCTTGTGGAATGGCCTCATCGCCAAGGACTTTCCGGAGGCTCGGAGCCAGTTGGCGAGCATGTTGCACGCTCTAGGGCGTAACGATGAGGCGGTTGAGGTCTGGGAAGCCGCGGTCTCCGTCGACGTGCAGGGTGCCCGACAAGAACTGGTCAAGTTGCTGCTTGATCTAGGGCGTAACGATGAGGCGGTTGAGGTCTGGGAAGCCGCGGTCTCCGTCGACGTGCAGGGTGCCCGACAAGAATTGGTCAAGTTGCTGCTTGATCTAGGGCGTAACGAAGGGGAGGTTGAGGACTCT
>NZ_JBHVXZ010000128.1:0-28073 GCF_042881395.1 Amycolatopsis sp. NPDC058278
CCTCGGGCGCCTACCCGGTTGCCAACGCCGAAACCGCCCCCGGCCGCCGCGGCGATGCCTCCGGCGCTCACCCCGCCGCCAGCGAAACCGCCCCCGGCCGCGGTGGCATCTCCGGCGCTCACCCCGCCGCCGACAGCGAAACTTCCACCGGCCGCCGTGGCGACACCTCCGGCGCTTACCCCGCCGCCCCCAGCGAAACCGCCCCCGGTCGCCGCGGCGACGCCTCCGGTGGCCACTCCGCCGCCGACAGCGAAACCACCGCCGCTTACGCCACCACCGGGAGCACCGGCACCCCCGCCCGCTCGCGCCGCAAGGGCGGCGGCCGCTCGGCCCCGGACCGCATCGAAGCACCCGGCTCCGGCCGATCCACCCGGGCTTCCCGCCGGGCCGGAGCCTCCGGTGCCCACCCGATCGCCGACCCCGCCGGAGCGCCCGGCGCCAACCTCGCCGCGCCCGGCGCCACCCCCGCCGTCCCAGCCGGTGCGCCCGGCGCCTTCCCCGCCGGGTCCCCCGCTCCCCGCTCGCGCCGCAAGGGCGGCAAAGCCGCCGACCGCCACCCCGAGTCGGCCGCCGAACGGACCGAGGTCATCGGCCGGCCGGACGACGACCTCGCCGCCCGCGGCGAAGCGCCCGGGACCGCCCGCACCCTCGACCGGGGCGACGACACCGGCGCCCGGGCCCCCGAGCGCGGCGAAAGCACCGAGCGCGGGGACAACACCGGCCCCGACCGTGCCGGCCGCAGCGACAGCACCGGCCCCCACCGGGCGGGCCGCGGCGAGGGCACCGGTTCGCACCGGATCGTCGGCAAGAGCGACGCCACCGGATCGCACCGCATCGTCGGGAAGAAGGCTCCGCGCCGCCGGATCGCCGGCTGGCCGATCGCCTGTTTCGTGCTCGCCGTCCTCATCGGGCTCGGCATCGTCGGCTGGAACTGGGCCGACAACGAGCTCAACAGCCGCGCCGAGGCGCAGGCCGCCAGCTGCGACGGCGGTACCTCGCACATGCGGATCGTCGTGACCCCGAGCGTGCAGAAGCCCGTCACCGCCGCGGCCGAGCGGTGGAACCAGGCCGCCACCGTCGTCCACGGGCAGTGCGTGCACGTCATGATCGAAGCCAAGGCGTCGGCGCAGGTGCTCGACGCGCTGGTCGGCCGGGCGAAGATGGACTCCATCGGCGGGCTCCCGGCCGCGTGGCTGCCCGAATCGTCGTACTGGGTCAGCGAGCTCACCACCAAGAAGCCGGAGATGATCGGCTCGCCCGCCCAGTCGGTGGCGAACGCGCGCTCGGCGGACTACCCGTTCATCGGGCTCGCCGGCCCGGGCATCGACGACACCGCGCTGCGCGCCGCCCAGACCTTCCGCGAGTACTTGGAGCAGCCCGCCCAGCAGGCCGACTTCGCCGCGGCGGGCATCAAGTCCACCTAGCCGCTAGACGCGCGTGCCGTTGTCGAGCTCGGCCACCACGGCGACGTCGTCGTCGGCCAGCTCGAAGTCGAAGATCCCGAAGTTCTCCCGGATCCGGGTGGTGGTGGCCGACGCCGCCACCGCGACCGTGCCGTTCTGCAGGTGCCACCGGAGCACGATCTGGGCCGGGGTCTTGCCGTACTTGGCGGCCAGCGCGGTGACCGTCTCGTCCGACAGCAGCGCGGCGTTCGCGGCCGGGCTGGCGGCGGCCGTGACGATGCCGCGCTCGCCGTGGAACTCGCGCAGGGCGAGCTGCTGCAGCCACGGGTGCAGCTCGACCTGGTTCACCACCGGTACCGAGCCGGTCGCGTCGATGAGCCGGCTCAGCTCGGACACCCCGAACCCGGCGACGCCGACCGCGCGGACCCGCCCGTCGGCGCGCAGCCGGCTCAGCGCGCGCCAGGTGTCGGTGAACGCGCCCTTCGTGCCGTCCAGCAGGCACAGGTCGGCCCGCTCGAGCCGGAGCGCCTCCAGTGCCTGGTCGGCGGCCCGGCGGGCGGTGTCATAGCCCTGGGCGGGCACGTGGACGCTGACGAAGAGGTCCTCGCGGGGCACCTCGGCCGCGGCGAGCACCGCACCCACCGCCGTCTCGGTGCCCGGGGCCGTGTCGATGCCGCGGTAACCGGTGTCGAGGGCGATGCGGACGGCCCGGCCGGTTTCGGCCGGGGACAGGCCGGCGACACCGAACAACAGCTGGGGGATGCGGACTCCGACGGACAGGGCGAGCGAAGGCGGGACGGCCATCAACCGGTGATCCTCACTTCGGATGCTGCGCGGACCCCCATCATCCCACCCGGGCGGCCCGCTCGCGCAGATACGCCGCCGTCGCCGGGTCGGCCGGGAAGAACGACTCGATCACCAGTTCCGCCACGGTGACGTCCAGCGGGGTGCCGAACGTGGCGACCGTGCTGAAGAACGTGAGGTCGGTGCCGTCGTGGCGGAATTCGAGCGGCACGAAGATGTCACCCGGCCCGGGGACCTCCACCTCGGGCACGGGCTGGTCGCAGGGGTACCCGCGCAGCTCGTCCAGGAGCTCGGCGAGGCCCGCGTCCGCGGTCTGGGTCACCTGCCGCCGCAGCCGGCCGAGCAGGTGGGCACGCCACTCCCCCAGGTTGCGGATGTGCGGGGCCATGCCGTCGGGGTGCAGCGTGGCGCGCAGGACGTTGGTGGTCAGCCCGGCCGGGATCCCGGCGACGAAGAGGCCGGTGGCGGCATTGGCGTCGACGAGGTCCCAGTTCCGGTCGACGACGGCCGCCGGGTACGGCTCGTGGCCGGACAGGAGCTGCCGCACGGCCCGGCGGACGGCGTCCATCCCGGGGTCCCCCAGCGCGCTCTCGGTGTACGCGGGCGCGTACCCGGCGGCGAGCAGCAGCCGGTTGCGCTCCCGCAGCGGGACGTCGAGGTGCTCGCCGAGCCGCAGCACCATGTCCCGGCTCGGCTTGGACCGCCCGGTTTCCACGAAGCTGAGGTGGCGGGTGGAGATGTCCGCCGAGATCGCCAGGTCGAGCTGGCTGATCCGGCGCCGGTCCCGCCATTCCCGCAGCAGCTCCCCGACGGGCCGCTGCCGCGTCTGCACCATAGTCGTCACGCGAGCGACGCTACGGCGATCACGGAGCCGCCGCCATTACCCCCGGGGTAATGGCCCGGCATTACCTCTCGCGTAATCGACGGGCCGCCGCTCGTCCGCCAAAGTCGGTCTCAGCGCAGGACGACGGCGAATCCGTTGTCCCCCAGGGAAAGGAACCACCCATGACCGACGTCCGCACCATCGTCGAGCAGTACATCGCCGTCTGGAACGAGACCGACGCCGACAAGCGGCGCGCCCTCGTCGCCGACGTCTTCACCGCCGACGCCGGCTACACCGACCCGCTCGGCGCCGTCACCGGCCACGACGGGATCGACCAGTTCGTCGCCGGGGCGCAGCAGCAGTTCGGCGGGCTCACCTTCAGCCTGCCGGCCGACCCCGACGCCCACCACGACCTCGCGCGCTTCCAGTGGTACCTCGGCACCCCCGGCGCCGAGCCGGTCGCGATCGGCTTCGACGTCGTCGAACTCGAAGGCGGGAAGATCGCGAAGGTGCACGGGTTCCTGGACAAGCTGCCCGGCTGAAAACCGTGGGGGCTCCCCGGCGGGAGCCCCCACGACCGCTAGGCCTTCAGCGCGCCCCGCCAGCGGACGGTCGGGCGGAGCTTCTCCGGGTTCACCCGGTGCTTGTTGGCGCCCACGATGTCGAACATCGACTCGATGAGCGTGTCCGACAGCAGGTGCGGCCGAAGCCCGAGCCCGACCAGCCCGGTGTGCTTCACGTTGTAGTAGTGCTCCGGCGCCTCGGTGCGCGGGTTCTCCAGCTGCTCGATCTGGACCGGGCCGGGGAACCGGTCGGCGACCAGCTCGGCGATGCCCGCCACCGGCATGCTTTCGGTCATCTGGTTGAACACGCGGAACTCCCCCGGCGCGGCCGGGTGCTCGACGGCCAGGCGGATGCACTCCACGGTGTCGCGGATGTCGATCAGGCCGCGGGTCTGGGCGCCCTTGCCGTACACCGTCAGCGGCTGGCCGAGCACGGCCTGGATGACGAACCGGTTGAGCACCGTGCCGAACACCGCGTCGTAGTCGAAGCGGGTCGCCAGGCGCGGGTCCAGTGCCGTCTGCGGTGTCTGCTGGCCGTACACGATGCCCTGGTTGAGGTCCGTGGCGCGCAGGCCCCACGCGCGGCAGGTGAATTCGATGTTGTGGGAATCGTGGACCTTGGTCAGGTGGTAGAAGGAACCCGGCCGTTTCGGGAACAGCACGCGGTCGGAGCGGCCGTTGTGCTCGAGCTCCAGCCAGCCTTCTTCGATGTCGATGTTCGGCGTGCCGTATTCGCCCATCGTGCCCAGTTTGACCAGGTGGATCGCCGGGTCGATCTCGGCGATCGCATAGAGGAGGTTCAACGTCCCGACGACATTGTTGTGCTGGGTGTAGACCGCGTGTTCACGGTCGATCATGGAATACGGTGCCGACCGTTGCTCGGCGTAGTGGACGACGGCGTCCGGCGCGAAGTCACGCACCGCTCCGAACAGGAACTCGGCGTCGAGGAGGTCACCTTCGTAGCTGGTGATCGCCCGGCCCGAGACCTCGCGCCAGGTGGCGATGCGGTCGGCGAGGGATTCGATCGGAACCAGGCTTTCGACACCGAGTTCGGCGTCGTAGCCGCGCCGCGCGAAATTGTCGAGAACGGCCACCTCGTGACCTTTGTCCGATAAGTGCAACGCGGTCGGCCAGCCCAGATATCCGTCACCGCCGAGAACCAGCACACGCATTGTGCCGCCCTTCCTGCTCGTTTACGCCACACGAACGCTATAGATCACGTGCTGATGAAGACCTGGCAATGAGCTGTGAATCTCCTATGCGTAGGGGGGTCGGACGGCGGCGCGGCCGGCCCGCGGGGAGGATGGGGGCATGACGACCGTAACCAACGGCGTGCGGCCCCGCACAGCGGAGAAGACCCGCGGCTGGGCCCGGCTGGCGCGCGCCGCCACGACGTCCGTCGCGGCCACGGTCCTCAGCCAGGTCGTCCTGCTGGCCGTCCTCGCCGCCGGCGGGGTCCCGGCGCTGGCGAGCACGCTGGCCTGGGCGGCCGGGGCGGTGCTGAACTTCCTGGTCACGCGGCGCTGGGTGTGGGGCCGCACCGGGCGGCCGCGCGTGCGGCGCGAGCTGCTGCCCTACCTCGCGGTGATCGGGCTCGGCGGGCTGGCGTCGATCGGCCTGACCACCCTCGCCGGCTCGCTGCTGACCCCGCTGGGCCTGCCGCACTTCTGGTGGGTCGTGCTCGTCGACGGGGCGTACGTCGCCAGCTACGCGCTGGTGTTCGCCGTCAAGTTCACGCTGCTCGACCGGTTCGTGTTCGGCCGCGGCGCAGCACGTACCCCCGCCACCACGTCCCGGTCATGACCCGGGCGTAGTTGGCGCCGTAGACCAGGCTGCCGCCCTTCTTGCTCTTGCCTGCCTTGCGCAGCCGCATGCTCATCGGCAGCTCGACGACGCGGGCGCCGCGGGCGGTGACGCCGAGCAGCAGCTCCGACGACTGGTACTGCGGCTCGCGCAGCGGGACCGAGCAGGCCAGCTCCGCCCGCATCGCGCGGAAGCCGAACGACGTGTCGGTGATCCGCCGCCCGGTCAGCACCGACGCCAGCACCGCGAACACCCGCACGCCGAGCCACCGGACGCGGCTGTCGGCTTCCTCGTGCCCGAGCCGCCGGGACCCGGTGACGAAGTCCGCGGTGCCGTCGACGACCGGACGCACCAGTGTTTCGAGTTCGCTGTTGTCGTACTGGCCGTCGGCATCGGTCGTCACGATGTACTCGGCACCGGCGTCCGCCGCGAGGTGGTAGCCCAGCCGCAGCGCGGCGCCCTGGCCGCGGTTGCGGGGCGCGACGCACACGTACGCGCCGTGCGCCTCCGCGATCGCGGCCGTGTCGTCGGTCCCGCCGTCGACGACGACGAGGACGTCCACCCGCATGCCGAGGCACTCGTCCGGCATCTTCTCCAGGACTTCGCCGATGCCGCCGGCTTCGTTGTAGGCGGCGATGACGACGGTCAGCGGCGCCAGGGCCGGCTCGGGGTGCCGGCCGCGGAAGTCGTCGAGGGCACCGGAATCAACGTCGTCGGGGAAGGCGGCGAGCCGTTTCCGGCTCGCCGAGGTCAGCGTGGTGAAGCCGAGCGCCCCGGCGACGGGCAGCAGCACGAGCGCCGGGATCTGGTAGCGCCAGGAGAACTGGAACACCGCCGAGGCGAACAGCAGGAGGAGCCCGCTCGACGCCGCGAGCAGCGCCCCCGCCCGGGCCCGGTCCAGGGGCTTCCTGCGCCGGACCACCGTCAGCAGGCCCAGCAGCGCACCGATGCCGAGCGCTCCGCCCGAGATGTACCCGCCGTCGAGCTGGTAGTCGCGGAGGATCTTGGCCAGTGGCGCCTCGACGCTCGCGACGACACCGTCGTTCTGCAGCGTGACCAGGTCGATCAGGGACTGGTCGGCCCACTGCGGGTAGCTCAGCTGGAACTGCCACCGGTCCAGGGGGACGTCGGTCGGGCCCTGCTCCCGCGTCCAGGCGAAGCTCTTCGCGAAGTCGTCCAGGATCGCTTCGGCGACGTCGCCGGACTGCTCCTTCAGGACGTCGACGGCGAACTCGTGGGCCAGGGCCGCCTTGTCCGCGCCGGGGGGCAGCGGGCCCGGCCAGTTCGGGTCGAGGTCGGCGTGGGTGTAGTTGTCGACGAGCCGCTTTTCGCGGGGCTCGGCCGGGCAGAACACCCGCAGCACCGGGTCGAGGTGGAGGTTCGCGCAGTCGGCGACGGCGGCGGTCCGGCCGTAGAGCATGTTCCCCGACGGTCCGCTCAGTCCCCACTTCCCGGTTTCCGCGTGCACCCGCGCCGAGTACGGCACGAGCACGGCGAGCAGGCCCAAAAGACCCACGCCGGCCCGGCGCCAGCCCGCCCACTGCCGCCACGCTCCCCCGGCGGCGACGAGGAAGACCAGCAGCGGAACGACCAGGGAGATCCCGATCAGCCGCGTCAGCACGCCGAAACCGAGCAGCAGGCCCGCCGCGCCGGCGCGCTTCCAGCCCGGCGTGCCCCGGCCGAGCAGCAGCCAGAGCAGGCCGAGGAGGACGGCCTCGAACGTCACCTCGGACATGATGTTCTGCTCGATCTGCAGCTGGTAGGCGTCGAGCAGCACCGGGGCCGCGGCGAGCGCGGCGACCCACGGCCGGCCGCCGAGGCGCAGGACCAGTGCGTACACGCCGATCGCGATGAGCACCCCGCCGGCGTGCTGCACCGCCGCGACCCAGGCGAGCCCGCCGACGGCCAGGAGCGGCCGCAGCACCAGGTCGTAGCCGATCGGGTCGAGCTGGTCGGCACGCAGCGCGTGCAGGTTGTCGATGTAGCGGAACGAATCGATGAACAGCAGCGCGGGCCGGTAGGCCAGCCAGGTCAGCACCCGGAGCGTGATCGCCGGGACGAGGAGCAGCAGGAGCAGCCAGTGGCGGCGGAGAAACCCGCTCACGGCGTCTTGAGGCCGGAGAAGTACTTCCACGCCGTGGCCAGGCCGTCGGTGAGGGAGACCTCGGGCCGGTAGCCGATGGTCTCCGCGCTCGCCGAGACGTCGACGACGACCGCGGGCATTTCCCCGGCCGGTGCCGCGACGTGGTCGACCGGCAGTGCGGCGCCGGTCACCTCACGCACGGCTTCGACCATCTCCAGCACGGACACCGAGCGCCCGGCGCCGACGATCGCGCGGCCCGAGTAGCCGCTGTCGAGGGCCAGCAGGACCGCGCGGACGACGTCGTCGACGTGCACGAGGTCGCGGCGCTGGCGGCCGTCGCCGTAGACCCGGACGCCGGTGCCGGTCAGCGCGGCCCGCATCATCCGCGGCACGAAACTGTCCTTGTGGGACATCCCCGGGCCGTAGACGTTGGTGAACCGCAACGCACACGTCGTCATGCCGTACGCCCCGGCGTAGCCCGAGAGCAGCATTTCGCACGCCGCCTTGGTGGCGCCGTACGGCGTCAGCGGGCGCAGCGGCAGGTCCGGGGTGATGGTCGCGGTGCCCACGTCGCCGATCACCGCGTTGGTCGAGGCGAGCAGGAACTTCGGCACCTCGCGGCGGCGCGCGAGTTCGAGGAGTTCCTGGGTGACCAGGACGTTGTCGGCGAAGGTGTCCTCGGGCAGCTCGACCGACTTCAGCACCGACGTCAGCGCGGCGAGGTGCACGATGCCCGCGGTCCCGCCGGTCACGGCCTGCTCGCGGACGGCGGCTTCGCGGAGGTCGCCGGTCACCACGTGCACGCCGTCGCGGTCTTCGGGGAACGGCACCCGGTCCACGACGGTGACCGGAACGCCCCGGTCGCGCAGGGCGCGCACGACAGCCCGGCCGATGAAGCCGCTGCCGCCGGTCACGACCACGGACGTCCGATCAGGACCGGTCCCACTCACCATGGGCGTCAACCTACCCGGCGTTCCTGTGCGCCCGCAGTGCGCGTACGCAGAACTGCGCACGGCCGCCGGGCCCACGCTCAACCGCTCCCGGCCCGGCTTTCCCGCGCGGGACCGCGAGCTGGTCGGCCTGCTCGCACCGCACGTGGCGCAGGCGTTCGCCCGCGAGGAGCAGCCGCCGGTCCGGCCGGGGTGGCCCTCGCCGTGCTGACCGCGCGGGAAGTCGCCCGGCACCTGGGGATCAGTCCGCGGACGGTGCAGAAGCACCTTCAGCAGATCTACCGCGAGCTCGACCCGATCAGCCGCGCCGAGCTGAGGGTCCGCCTCACCCGCGGAGCGGGGAATCCGTGAAGGCCTCCGGTGGCGGGCAGGAGCAGACCAGGTTCCGGTCGCCCACCGCGCCGTCGATGCGGCGGACCGGCGGCCAGATCTTGGGCTCGCCCGGACCGGCCGGGAACACCGCCGTTTCGCGGCTGTACGGCCGGTTCCAGTCGCCCGCGACGCAGCGGGCCGTGTGCGGTGCCTGCCGCAGCGGCGAGTCTTCGAGGGGCCACTCCCCCGCCGCGACGCGGTCGATTTCGGCGCGGATCGCGATCATCGCCGCGCAGAAGCGGTCGAGTTCGGCCAGGTCTTCGCTCTCCGTCGGCTCCACCATCAGGGTGCCCGCGACCGGGAAGGACATCGTCGGCGCGTGCAGCCCGTAGTCCGCCAGCCGTTTCGCGACGTCGTCGACCGTGACGCCGGTGGCCTTCGTCAGCGGCCGGAGGTCGAGGATGCATTCGTGCGCGACGAGCCCTTCGCGGCCGGCGTAGAGCACCGGGTAGTGCTCGCCGAGGCGACGGGCGACGTAGTTGGCGTTCGCCACCGCCACCAGCGTCGCGCGGCGCAGGCCGGGAGCGCCCATCATCCGGACGTACGCCCAGGAAATCGGCAGGATCGACGCGCTGCCCCACGGCGCCGCGCTGACCGGGCCGACGCCGGTGGCCGGGCCCGCCGCCGGCTGCAGCGGGTGGTTCGGCAGGAACGGCGCCAGGTGCGCGCGGACCCCGATCGGGCCGACACCCGGCCCGCCGCCGCCGTGCGGGATGCAGAACGTCTTGTGCAGGTTGAGGTGCGAGACGTCGGCGCCGAAGCGGCCGTACTGGGCGACGCCGATCAGCGCGTTCAGGTTGGCGCCGTCGACGTACACCTGCCCGCCCGCGTCGTGCACCGCCGCGCACACCTCGCCGACGGTGTCTTCGTAGACGCCGTGCGTCGAGGGGTACGTGAGCATGATCGCGGCGAGGTCGGCCCGGTGTTCGTCCACTGTGGACTTCAGGTGGGCCAGGTCGATGTTGCCGCGCTCGTCGCAGCGGACGACGGCCACGCGCATGCCCGCCATCACCGCACTGGCCGCGTTCGTGCCGTGCGCGCTGGCCGGGATCAGGCAGACGTCTCGCGCGTGCTCGCCGCGGGAGCGGTGGTAGGCCCGGATGGCAAGCAGGCCGGCGAACTCGCCCTGGCTGCCGGCGTTGGGTTGCAGGGAAACCGCGTCGTAGCCGGTGATCCGGGCGAGCCAGGCGCTCAGGTCGGCGGCCACGGCCAGCAGCCCGGCGGCGTCTTCGGCCGGCGCGAACGGGTGCAGGCCGGCGAACTCCGGCCAGGTGACCGGCTCCATCTCCGCGGTGGCGTTGAGCTTCATGGTGCATGAGCCCAGCGGGATCATGCTGCGGTCGAGGGCGACGTCGGAGTCCGCCAGCCGCCGCAGGTAGCGCAGCATCGCGGTTTCCGAGCGGTGTGCGTGGAAAACCGGGTGCGTGAGGTAGTCGCTCGTGCGCCGCAGCGGCGCCGGAAGCGCGTCCGCGGTGTCCGCGTCGAGTCCGTCCACATCGGACACGGAGACGCCGAACGCCTTCCACACGCCGGAAAGCCGCTCGCGGGTGGTGGTTTCGTCGCAGGCGATGCCGACGTGGTCCGCGTCGATCCGGCGCAGCGAGATGCCGAGGTCTCGAGCGGCTGCAACGATGGTGTCCGCCCGGCCGGGCACCGCGGCGACGACCGTGTCGAAGAACTCGCCGTGCACGACGTCGACACCGCCCTCGGCGAGGCCGGCGGCCAGCACGGTGGCCATCCGGTGCGCCCGCAGCGCGATCGAACACAGCCCCTCGGGCCCGTGGTACACCGCGTACATCGAGGCCATCACCGCCGGCAGGACCTGCGCGGTGCAGATGTTCGACGTCGCCTTCTCGCGGCGGATGTGCTGCTCGCGGGTCTGCAGGGCGAGCCGGTAGGCGGGCGTGCCGTCGGCGTCCTTCGAGACGCCGACCAGCCGGCCGGGCAGCTGCCGCTCCAGGCCTCGGCGCACCGCCAGGTAGGCGGCGTGCGGGCCGCCGAAGCCGAGCGGGACGCCGAACCGCTGCGTCGAACCGACGGCGACGTCGGCGCCGAGCTCGCCGGGCGGCCGGAGCAGGGTGAGGGCGAGGGGGTCGGCGGCGACGATGACCGCCGCGCCGTGCTTCTTGGCCTCGCCGATGGTGCGGTCGAGCTCCCGGACCGCACCGGACGCGCCGGGACAGGACAGCAGCACGCCGAAGAAGTCGCCGCCGAGCCCCAGTCCGGTCAGCCCTTGGGAAAGGTCTTCGACGACCAGTTCGATGCCGAGGGGCTCGGCCCGGGTCCGCAGCACGGCGAGGGTCTGCGGCAGGGTGTCTTCGTCGACGACGAACCGGCGGGACATCGCTCGCCCGGCCCGGCGCACCAGCGTCATCGCCTCGGCGGCCGCGGTGGCCTCGTCGAGCAGGGACGCGTTGGCGACGGGGAGCCCGGTCAGGTCCGCGATCACGGTCTGGAAGTTGAGCAGCGCTTCGAGCCGTCCCTGGGAGATCTCGGGCTGGTAGGGCGTGTAGGCGGTGTACCAGGCCGGGTTCTCGAGCACGTTGCGCCGGATGACGGGCGGGGTGACGGTGTCGTGGTAGCCGAGCCCGATCATCGAAGCGGTCAGCCGGTTGCGGCCGGCCAGCTCACGAAGTTCGGCGAGCGCCTGCGCTTCACTCGCGGCGGGCGGCAGTTCGAGTGGCTCGGCGGACTCCCGCAGCGACGACGGCACGGCTCGTTCGGCGAGTTCGTCGAGGGAGGTGACGCCGATGACGTCGAGGATGTGGCGGAGTTCGTCCGGGCCGGGCCCGATGTGCCGGTCGGCGAAGGGAAGGCCCTGTTCCAGGGAGGCGAGTGACGGATCCACGAGACCTCCTGGGGACAGCGGGGGTGGACCGGGACGGCGATGTCCTGGTCCTCCCCACTCTGTCCGTACCTCCCGGAGGAGGCGCCTGAGAGTTTCGCCCGCGTGGTTGAACCGGGCTTGCACCGTCGGCGGGGCCATCAGGCTGTGTCCTGACGACCCGCTTTCCAGAGGCGTCTCGTCCGCGCGGTCCAGGGTGCCTGAGAGGTTCCGGGGAGGACTTGCTCCTTCGGCGCCGAGCTCAAGGTGTGACTCGGACTCTCCCGCGCGGATTCGTCGACCGCACGGTGAACCTTACTCTGCCTGCCGCAGCGGTGATCAACCGGTCTTGCGGGCGTTGCGGCGCTGGGTGAGTTCGTCCGGTTCGTGCGTCTCGACGATGCCGCCGTCGGCGCGTTCGGCTTGGAACTCGTGGATGGTGCCGCTGATCTCCTGCATCGCGCCGCTGACGGCGATGCCGAAGACGCCCTGGCCGCCTTGGAGCAGGTCGACGATCTCCTCCGGCGAGGTGCACTCGTACACCGTGGTGCCGTCGGAGAACAGTGTCACCCGGGCCAGGTCGCGGACGCCGCGGAGGCGCAGGTGGTCGACCGCGACGCGGATGTTCTGGAGTGAGACGCCGGTGTCCAGGAGCCGCTTGACGACCTTGAGGACCAGGATGTCCTTGAAGGAGTACAGCCGCTGCGAGCCGGAGCCGTGCGCGGTGCGGATGCTGGGCGCGACCAGTTTGGTCCGGGCCCAGTAGTCGAGCTGGCGGTAGGTGATCCCGGCGATCTGGCACGCCGCCGGACCCCGGTAGCCCACCAGCTCGTCGGGCAGCGAATCGTCGGGGAACAGCTCCCCCTGCTCACCAGTCGCGACCTCGACAGGCTGCTTCTCGGAACCAGCCTCGACCACGCAAGCCTCCCCTCGCCCGACCTGGCGGCCGGCGAATGACAGCCGGAGGAGTCCCAGGAGTGGGACCCGCCGGAGATCAATCGCCACGGTCCGGCCCCAGACCGTGAATCACACCGTGGCGATTTACCTTCTTCGACGGTAAGCGCCCGGACAGTGCCGGTCAACGCGACGCGCGGCAAGCCTCAACGGTCGGCTGAGCCTTTGAGCCGTTCGCCGTACCCCCGACAGTGGCTCGTCAAACCCGGTGGACACTTTTTACTCAGTCAGGTAACTTTTACTCATGCAAGTAAACCCCGACCTCATGGCCGAACTGGGCCTCAGCGTCACCGAGGCCGCGCGCCGGGCGCAGATCATCGGCGCGACCATCGGCGTCCTGGCCGACCTCGGCTACCGCCGGACCACCTTCGCCAAGATCAAGGAGCGCGCCGGGCTCAGCAGCACCCGGCTGATCTCGTACCACTTCACGAACAAGGCCGGCCTGATGCAGGCCGTGCTCAGCACGGTCATCCAGACCAAGAGCGCGTTCCTCACCGAACGCACCGGCGGCGGCCTCGACCCGGCCGACCGGCCCGGCTACCTGCGGGCGCACATCGAGACGTCGATCGCGTTCCTGCGGGCCTACCCGGAGTGCGTCCGGGCGCTGACGGAGCTGGCCGCCAACGCCGACGACGCCGACGGCTGGGTGATGACGAAGGTGCTGGTCGACGACCTGCGCGTGCACGGCCTGGCCCGGCAGCTCAAGCAGGGCCAGGCCGAGGGCCTGTTCGGCGCCTTCACGCCCGAGGTGATGGCGATGTCGATCGCGCAGGCCATCGACGGCGTCGCCGCCGCCTACGCGGCCGACCCTTCGCTGGACCTCGAAACGTACGGGCGCGAAGTGGCGGACACGTTCGTCAAAGCGACGGCGCCTTGAGGACCCGGTCGAGCCGGTCTTCGATGCGGGCCTTCGGGAACGCGCCGACGATCGTCTCGACCGGCTCACCGCCGCGGAAGAGGATCATCGTCGGCAGCGACATGACCTGGTAGGAGCGGGTGGTCTCCGGGTTCTCGTCGGCGTTGATCTTGCGGACGGCGAGCTCGCCGGCGCGCTCGGTGGCCAGCTGCGCCAGCACCGGGCCGACCATCCGGCACGGGCCGCACCAGGTGGCCCAGAACTCGACGAGCACCGGGACGTCACTGCCGAGGACTTCGGCGAAAGTGGCGTCGGTGATGTCGGCAACTTCGGACATGGCAGGGCTCCTTCACGGGCGCGGGGATTCGGGCACGACACACGGATCGGGGGCCTGCCGGGCCAGGGCGGTGGCGAGTTTCGCGGCCAGCTCGCCGCGGATGCCGCCGAGCCGTGCGAGGAGCGCGTCGGCTTCTTCGAGCTTGCGGCGGTAGACCTCGATCGAACTCGCACAGGAGTCGCCGGTCTCGTGGCCGCTGCGCAGGCACTCGACGAACGGGCGGGTTTCGTCGAGGGTCAGGCCGACCGTCCGGAGGGTCTGGATCTCCTTGACGAGCTGGAGGTCGTCCTCGTCGTACTCGCGGTAGCCGTTCGCCGTGCGCCGGGCCTGCAGCAGGCCTTGGTCCTCGTAAAACCGCAGCGCACGGGTGGTGACACCCGTGCGCTGCGCAAGTTCTCCGATCCGCATGCCGTCGACGCTAGACGTTGACGTCCGCGTCAAGGCAAGTGAACCGCCTTACCGCGGGAGGAGCCGGGGGTCCGGGGGCGTGCCCCCGGGCGGGGCCTGGGGGTTGCACCCCCAGAAGACACGGCGAGGAGCTCAGGGCGAGCGCTTTCCGCGAGCACACCTCACCCAAGCTCCGAGCGCCCTCAGGTATCGGCTCCCCGGAAGTCTTCGGGCGACACGGAGTCGAGGAACTCGCGGAACTTCTCGACTTCGTCTTCCTGCTCGTCCGGGATGATGAGGCCGGCTTCCTCCAGCACCGAATCCACGGCGTGGATGGGGACGCCGATCCGCAGGGCCAGCGCGACCGAGTCGCTCGGCCGGGCGGACACCCGGATGTCGCCGTCGAACACGAGCTCCGCGAAGAACGTGCCCTCCTTCAGGTCGGTGATGACGACCTGCTCCAGCTCCCGGCCGAGCGCTCCGATGACCTCTTTCAGCAGGTCATGCGTGAGCGGGCGGGCGGGGCGGACCCCCTGCTGCTCCAAGGCGATGGCAGTGGCTTCGACCGAGCCGATCCAGATCGGCAGGTACCGTTCGCCCTCGGTCTCCCGCAGCAACAAGATCGGCTGATTCGCGGGCAGCTCGACCCGCACACCGACGACGCGCATTTCGCTCATCGGGCTTCGCCTCCCTCTCGTGCGCACGGGCTGCAGCGCTGAACCGGCTTCACGCCCATACTCCCGACGCTACCCGTCATCCGTGCGCTGTGCTCGCTGTCCGGACTCTCTCGGTTCGCCTGCCGCAAACCCGTGCCTTCACGGTACGGCATGCGGTGCCGAACATTCAGTCATTGACATGGGACCGCAAAGAGGATCTCACTGTCCC
Organism: Amycolatopsis sp. NPDC058278; assembly: GCF_042881395.1. Taxonomy (NCBI): domain Bacteria; kingdom Bacillati; phylum Actinomycetota; class Actinomycetes; order Pseudonocardiales; family Pseudonocardiaceae; genus Amycolatopsis; species Amycolatopsis sp. NPDC058278. The sequence goes on from NZ_JBHVXZ010000128.1 coordinate 15,045, forward strand.
GTTATCGATCAACACCCGGAGACGCCGCGGATTCCGGCCTTGACGAGGAGCGTGTGCAGGGTCACGGACAGCGCCGCCAGCTCCCGCACCACCTCGTCGGCCCGGGCCTTGGCCTCCGGGTCGCGGTGCCGGTACACCGGCGTCACGATCTGCTCCAGCAGCCCGACCTCGCGGTCGGCCGCGGCGCGGAAGGCACGCAGGTGTCTCGGCTCGATCCCGAATTCGGTCATCGCCTTGACCGTCCGCGCGACCAGCACCGCGTCCGGGTCGAAGAACCCGGCGGGACCGGGCCGGACCAGGCCGTACTGCTGCAGCTCGGCCAGTGCCGGCGCGTCGATGCCGGCCTCCTCCAGGAGCTCCTCCTGGGTCAGGCGCAGCTCCTTGCCCGCGGTGAAGTCGTCCGCCACCGGCAGGCCGACGTTCTCCGCCGGTGCGTCGATCGGCACCAGCCGGCGCGGCGGGCGGGGCAGGGCCGCGGTGGGCCCGGCCCCCGAGTCCGCCGCGTCCAGCTGTTCCTTGATGACCTTCAACGGGAGGTAGTGGTCCCGCTGGGCGGCCAGGACGAACCTCAGTCGCTCCACGTCCGCCGCGGCGAACTGCCGGTAACCCGACGGCGTCCGGCCCGGCTGGACCAGGCCCTCCGCTTCGAGGAACCGGATCTTGGAGATGGTGACATCGGGGAAGTCGCCGCGCAGCTGCGCGAGGACCGCCCCGATGCTCAATCCGTGGTTCTGTGGCCGCCCGGCCGCCGTCACTGCGCCCCCTCGCCGGACAGCCCCGGGCCGGTCAGGAAGACCAGGCGGAACTTCCCGATCTGCACCTCGTCGCCGCCGGCGAGCACCGCCTGGTCGACCGGCTCGCGGTTGACGTAGGTGCCGTTGAGGCTGCCGACGTCGATGACGACGAACTCGCCGCCTTCACGCCGGAATTCGGCGTGCCGGCGGGAGACGGTGACGTCGTCGAGGAAGATGTCGCTGTCCGGGTGCCGCCCGGCGCTGGTGGTGTCGCGGTCGAGCAGGAACCGCGAACCCGCGTTCGGCCCGCGCTTCACGACCAGCAGGGCAGAACCCGCGGGCAGGGCGTCGACACCCTGGACCGGGGCTTCCGGGGCGGGCTCGCGGCCTTCGGCTTCGGCCAGGAAATCGGCCCGGAAGACAGAGGTCCGCTCCGGAGACTGCTCCGGGGGAACGCCGCCGGGCCCGTCGTTCGTGCTCACCTGAGCTCTCCTCCACACATGCTGTGTTGCCAGTACTCAAGAACGTGTAGCTGCCAACGTACCGTGCCTGATCGATTCTCCGAGCCCCGGCTCCCCGAACCGGCGCAGCGCTGGTCCGACCGGGTGGGCGCGGGGTTCAGCCCTTGGTCAGGGCGTCGTACGCCTCGGCTTCGAGCAGGGCTTCCAGGCCCGCCGGGTCGTCGAGCCGGATCTCGATCAGCCAGCCCTCGCCGTAGGGGTCGCTGTTGATCAGCTCGGGCGAGTCGGCGACGGCGTCGTTGACCGCGACGACCTCCCCGTCGACCGGCGCGAACAGCTCGGAGACGCTCTTGGTCGACTCGACCTCGCCGAAGACGTCGCCCGCGCTCACCTGCCTGCCGACGTCGGGCAGGTCGACGAACACGACGTCGCCGAGCTGGTCCTGCGCGTACTCGGTGATGCCGACGCGCACGAGGGTGTCCTCGCCGCGGGTGGCGACCCACTCGTGTTCCTCGGTGTAGCGAAGCTCTTCAGGAGCGGACACCGCCGGTCCCCTTTCATGCCCTCACTGGCGAAAAGTGTTGGGCGAAGTCTTACACCCACACGGCGCAGCCGCCCGCCACGACCCGGGGAAAGCTCATTCCGCTCCGGCGTCGCGCAGGGCGTTGCGCGCCTGCACGACGTAGAGCACGCCGGACCAGACGTAGAGGACGGCGCCCCAGATGGTGAAGGCGTAGCCGATCGGCCGCGCGACCGCGGCGACGTCCGAGCCGCCCTGCGCGAGCAGCAGGAACGGGAAGGCGTACATCAGGACGAAGGTGGCGCCCTTCCCGATGTAGGTGACCTCCGGCGGCGCGAAGCCGCGGCGGCGCAGGGTGACGACGCAGACCCCGAGCACGGCCTCCCGCAGGACCAGCGGGACGACGACCCACCACGGAATGATGTTGCGCACGAGGAAGGCGACGAGGGTGGCGAGGATGTAGAGCCGGTCGGCGGCGGGGTCGAGCAGCTGCCCGAGCCGGGACATCTGGTTGAGCCAGCGGGCGAGCTTGCCGTCGAGCCAGTCGGTCAGGGCGCTGAAGACGAGCAGGGCGAGCGCCCAGCCGTCTTCTTCCGGGCCGAGCAGCAGCCAGAGGAAGACGGGCACCCCGGCCAGCCGCAGCAGGGAGAGGATGTTGGGGACGTTCAGGGCCTGCCGCAGCAAAGACGGCTCGGCATCCGCCTGAGCGGCGGGTTCGGGGGCGGCTGTGCTCACCGGGCCATTAAACAGCGGCACGGGCCCGGGCCGCCCGGTGGTGCGGCACGGGAGCGTGCCGGCCGGCGGGGGCATCCCGGCTCGCGGACGGCGGATCGGCGGCGGGTGCGCACCACTCGATGCGGCGGCCCGGCGTGGCGCGGGCGCCTCTGCGGCCGGCGGCCCCTCCGGCTCGTACCCGCTGCCCGCCGGGCTCGAGGAGACGGCGCGGCGCCCGGCCGGGCCCCCGATCGTCCGGTGGCCGGCCCCGAGGCGCTCCGGCGCAGGTCGGGCGCGAAGCCGGGCCGCCCCCGCAGCCCGGCCCGGTCCGGGTCAGCTCGCGCGGCGGCGGTGGCTCCACCCGCGTCGCTGCAGCTCGGCGCTGGTCAGCGACTCCGGGCGGCCTCGGTAGTCGGTGCCCATCCAGCGGGCGCGGCCGGCTCGGCCCTCGAGGACGTACGGGCGGCCGCAGCACCAGACCACGGTGCTCGGGACGGTCGGCGGACTGGACGGGTCTTCGGTGCTGGTCACAGCGTCGGCGTTCATCGCTCTCACGGGTTCGGGACGGGGATTCGGGACGGGGAAGCCCTTCGGCCTCCACCAAGATCTTCGGCGCGCGCGGCCGGATTGTTAACCGTCGCGGCGCGAATTAGACCGATCGATTCTTGATGACAGCGGGAGGTTTCGGAGCGTGAACGGAATGTTAATCGTCCATTGTGGACACCATTCGGGAGGCCACCGGACCCGCCCGCCGACCCGCTGTTGTAATCTCCGGCACACCCGTGGGCGCGTCGCTCCACCGGGCCCAGGACGACCGCACCAGCCGGCCGGGGAGGAAGGATCGCGGTGCCCCACCCGACCACCACGAGGACGTGGCTCGTGGCCTGCCTCGCCCTGCCCGCGCTCGCCGCCTGTTCCGGCGACCCCGCCGCGCAGGCTCCCCCGGCCCCGCCGTCCGCCGCCGCCTCCTCGTCCGTGCCGACGTCGGCCGGCACCCCGCCGCCGCCACCGTCCCCCGGCGGCAGCGAGCCCGCGCCCGCCCCGGCGACCAAGCCGTCCGGGCCGCCGCCGTCGGTGCCCGGGTCGTGCGGCACCGTCAACGCCGCCAGCGGGCTCACCCTCTACGTCTTCGACAGCGGGTCCGCCGGGGTCAGCTGCGTCTCGGCGACGAAGCTGGTCGGCGACTTCCACCGCAAGATCGCCGGGCGCCAGGGCGCCGGCTCGAACGACGCGGTGAACGAGACCGTCGACGGCTGGCTGTGCACGTCGGGGCCGCCCGCCGCCCAGGGCGGCACCACCTGCACCAAGGGCGAGCAGACGGTCTTCGCCGCCGTCGTGCCGTCCGAATGACTCCGTTCCTCCTCACGCTCCTGAAGGGTCCATGAAGACACTCGCGTACCCCCTGCTGCTCGTCGCCGCGGCCGTCACGCTGGCCGGCTGCGGCAGTGACCCGGCGCCCGCCGCGCCTTCTTCGGAGGCGCCCGTGCCCGCCGCGGCCGCGGCGGCGGGGTCGACGGCCCCCGGCGTGCCGTGCGGCGACGTCACCGGTACGGGCGGCGCGAAGACGGCGGTCGTCGCGCACGGCAAGGTCGACTGCACCGCGGCGGCGAAGCTGCTGAAGGACTACTTCGCGAAGCTGACCCCGGCCGAGGCGAACGACGCCGACGGCCCGGGCCCGATCGTCCTCGACGAGTGGACGTGCGGCAGCGGCCCGAACGACCCGGTGACGGCGTGCTCGACCGAGGACGGCCGCCAGGTCGAGGGCACCCGCAGCTGAGCCGTCAGGACTTGAGGTCGGGGAAGTCCTCCTCGCGGTACTCCGTGCCCTCCGGCCGCTTCGGGTCGCTCTCGCGGCCCCGCAGCTCGACGCGGCGGATCTTGCCCGAGATCGTCTTCGGCAGCTCCGCGAACTCGAGCCGCCGGATCCGCTTGTACGGCGCCAGGTGCTCGCGGCAGTACGCCAAGATCGACCGCGCCGTCTCGGCGTCCGGTTCGAAGCCCGCCGCCAGCACGACGTACGCCTTGGGCACCGCCAGCCGGATCGGGTCGGGGGCCGGGACGACCGCCGCCTCGGCCACCGCCTCGTGCTCGATGAGGACGCTCTCCAGCTCGAACGGCGAAATGCGGTAGTCCGACGCCTTGAACACGTCGTCGGTGCGCCCGACGTAGGTGAGGTAGCCCCGTTCGTCGATCGAACCGACGTCACCGGTGTGGTAGAAGCCGCCGGCGAACGCGGCCGACGTGCGTTCGTCGTCGTCCGCGTAGCCGGTCATCAGGCCGACCGGGCGGTGGGCGAGGTCCAGGCAGATCTCGCCCTCCGTGGCGCGCTCGCCGCTGACCGGGTCGACCAGCGCGACCACGAAGCCGGGCAGCGGGCGCCCCATCGAGCCGGGCACGACGTCCTGGCCCGGCGTGTTCGCGATCTGGACGCTGCTTTCGGTCTGGCCGAAGCCGTCGCGGATGGTGACGCCCCACGACTTCCGGACCTGCTCGATCACCTCGGGGTTGAGCGGCTCCCCCGCCCCGACGACCTTCTTCGGCGGTGTCTTCAGCGCCGTCAGGTCGGCCTGGATGAGCATCCGCCACACGGTCGGCGGCGCGCAGAAGCTCGTCACGCCGCAGCGGTCCATCAGCGCCAGCAAGGCGCCCGCGTCGAACCGGCTGTAGTTGTAGAGGAACACCGTCGCCTCGGCGTTGAACGGCGCGAAGAAGTTGCTCCACGCGTGTTTCGCCCAGCCCGGCGAGGAGATGTTCAAGTGGACGTCGCCGGGCTCCAGCCCGATCCAGTACATCGTGGACAGGTGGCCCACCGGGTACGAGACGTGCGTGTGCTGCACCAGCTTCGGCTTCGCGGTCGTGCCGGAGGTGAAGTAGAGCAGCAGCGGGTCGGCGGCTTTCGTCGGGCCGTCCGGGGCGTACTCGGGCGACTCGGCGAACGCGGCCGAGTACGGCTGCCAGCCCTCGACCGGCTCCCCCACCGCGATCCGCGTGTAGCCGCCCTCGACGCCGTCGAACTTCGGCGCGTCCACCGAGCGGACCACGACGTGCTTGGCCGCGCCGCGCTCGACGCGGTCGGTCAGGTCGGCCGGGCCCAGCAGCGTCGACGCCGGGATGATCACGGCGCCGAGCTTGATGGCCGCGAGGATCGTCTCCCACAGCTCGCCCTGGTTGCCCAGCATCAGGATCAGCCGGTCGCCGCGGCGGACGCCGAGGCCGCGCAGCCAGTTGGCGACCTGGTTGGACCGCCCCGACAGCTCCGGGTACGTCCAGCGGTTCTCGCGGCCGTCCTCCTCGACGATCCACAGCGCGTCCCGCTCGGCGTTGTCCGGGTCGTGCGCGACGACGTCGAACCAGTCGATCGCCCAGTTGAACTCGTCGAACTCCGGCCAGGCGAAATCGCGGTACGCCGTGTCGTAGTCCTCGCGGTGGGTCTGCAGGTAGTCCCGCGCGACGCGGAACGCGTGGTGGACTTCCGAAGCGGTCACGCTGCCCTCCTCCGTCATTCGCCCTTGAACTCGGGCGGGCGGCGCTCCATGAAGGCCTGGACCGCCTCGCCGAGGTCCTTGCTGGGCAGGAACGCCGAGTTCCAGGCGGCGACGTACCGGAGGCCGTCGGCGACCTGGCGCTCGGTGTTCGCCGCCAGTACCTGCTTCGTACCCTGCACCACCAGCGGCGGGTTCGCAGCGATCTCGCCGGCGAGTTCGCGCGCGGCTTTCAGCAGGGCTTCCTGGTTCTCGTACACATCGTTGACCAGGCCGATCTTCTCGGCACGGGCGGCGTCGACGTCCTTGCCGGTGAGGGCGAGCTCCCGCAGGTGCCCCTCGCCGATGATGGAGGCGAGCCGCTGCAGGCTGCCGAGGTCGGCGACGATGGCGACCCGGACTTCGCGGACGCTGAACTTGGCGTCGGCGCCGGCCAGCCGGACGTCGGCCGCCGCGATGACGTCGACCCCGCCGCCGATGCACCAGCCGGACACGGCCGCGACGACCGGTTTGCGGCATTCCGCGATCGAGCTGACCGCCGCCTGCAGCGACCGGACCTGGTCGAGGAACGCCGTCCGCGGGCCGGCCAGGCTGTCCCCGCCCAGCATCGGCGCCCAGTCGCCCATCATCGCGGGCAGGTCGAGACCGTAGGAGAAGTGCTTGCCGCTGCCGGTCAGCACCACGGCCCTGACCTGCGGGTCGGCGTCGAGCGCGCGGAACACCAGGGGCAGCTCGCGCCAGAAGTCCGGGCCCATCGCGTTGCCTTTGGACGGGCCGAGGAGCGTCACTTCGGCCACAGGGCCGTCCACGTCGACCTTGAGGGACACGAGGTCGGGCAGACTGTCAGCAGTAGCGGTCATGGGGTCATCTTGACCCATGCCCGCGCGGACCCGCCATTGGCACCTTGTCAATTGATTCCCGACGTCACTGTGCCAACCTGGTCGGGGGATGCTTTCCTGAAAGAGACTCACACCACGACCGGGGAGGACGGTGGGACATGAGCCCGGCCAGCGCGACCGCGATCGACCCCGAACCGCCTGCCGCCCCCGTCCGGCGGGCCTCCCGCCCGATCGAGCTGACCGGCTCGTTCGACCACGAGGGACACCGGCTCTGGTACACCGAGTTCGGCAGCGGCGACAAGGTCGTCGTCCTCACCCACGGCATCATGCTGACTCGCCGGATGCACGCGCCCCTCGCGCGCCGGCTGGCCCGCGCGGGCTTCCGGGTGATCACCCTCGACCTGCTCGGCCACGGCGACTCCGACCGGCCGACCGAGTCGTGGCTGTACTCGATGCCCTCGTTCGCCGAGCAGACCCTGGCCCTGCTGGACCACCTCGAGGTGTCGTCCGCCGTGATCGGCGGGACGTCGCTGGGGGCGAACGTCTCGCTGGAAGTGGCGGTGCGGGACCCGTCGCGGGCGCGGGGGCTGATCGTCGAGATGCCGGTGCTGGACAACGCGATCGTCGCCGGGCTGGTCACGTTCGCGCCGCTGCTGATGGCGGCCCGGTTCCTGCCGTTCACGGTGCAGGCGGTGGCACTGGCGGCGTCGGTGGTCCCGCACGGCAACCAGTGGGTCGACGTCGTCACCGACACGCTGTCCCAGCGCCCGGCCCCGATGGCGGCCCTGCTGCACGGGGTGCTGTTCGGCCGGATCGCGCCGCCGAAATCGGTCCGCCGCAAGATCACCACGCGCGCGCTGGTGATCGGCCACCAGGGCGACCCGATCCACCCGTTCGGTGACGCGGACTCGCTGGCGGTCGACATGCCGGACGCGGAGTTCGTCCAGGCCCGCAGCCCGGTCGAGCTCCGGCTCGACCCGACCCGGCTCTCGGACGCGATCCGCGATTTCGCGGCGAGCTGCTACGAGGACTGAAATGCTTCGCCCATGCCTTTGGTGTGGGTGACCGGCAACGCCGGGGCCGGCAAGTCGGCGGTCTGCGCGCTCCTGAAAGCCCGGGGCGAGCTCGCGGTCGACGCGGACGGGGAGGGCTACCACCACTGGGCGGACCGGACGAGCGGACAGGTCGTCACCGATCCGCCCGATCCGGTGCCGGCGGGCTGGCTCGACCGCTTCGGGTGGCGGGTCAGCCGGGCGAAGGTCGAAGCACTGGCGGCGAGGACGGCCGGGGAGATCGCGTTCTTCTGCGGCTGCCCCGAGAACGCGAGCCGAAGTCGCCGACGCGATCCTCGCCGCCGCCCACCGGATTCCGTCCCGGATCTCCCGTGATCAGAGACGGATCTCGCGTGATTGAACACGTAACTCGCGTGATCCGGGCCGGATCTCGCGAGTTACGGCCTCAGTCACGCGAGTTACGGCTTCAGTCACGCGAGTTCCGGCCTCAGTCACGCGAGTCACGGCTCGCGCGGGCTGCCTCAGGACAGGGGGGCGAGGCCGGCCACCGGGCCGATCACGATCACCGCCGGCGGGCGGACTCCGGACGCCGCCGCGTCCGTCACCACCGTGTCCAGGGTGGACCGGAGACTGCGCTGGGTGCGCATCGTGCCGTCCTCGATGATCGCCACCGGGGTGTCCGCCGGGCGGCCGCCGTCCAGCAGCGCCTTCGCGAACTGCGGGAGCCGCTCCACGCCCATCATCAGCACGATCGTGCCCTTCATCCGGGCCAGCAGCTCCCAGTCCACCAGGGACCGGTCGTCGCCCGGGGCGACGTGGCCGGAGACCACCACCACCTCGTGGGCCACGCCGCGGTGAGTGACCGGCACGTCCGCCACCGCCGGGACCGCGAACGCGCTCGTGATGCCCGGGACCATCGTCACCGGGACGCCCGCCTCGGCGCAGGCCAGCACCTCTTCGAAGCCGCGGCCGAACAGGTACGGGTCGCCGCCCTTGAGGCGGACGACGAACTTGCCCTCCTTGGCGCGCTCGATCAGCGTGCTGTTGATGACGTCCTGGCTGGCCGCGCGGCCGTACGGGATCTTCGCCGCGTCGACGATCTCCACCTCCGGCGCGAGTTCGTCGAGCAGCTCGCGGGGGGCCAGCCGGTCCACCACGACGACGTCCGCGCGCGACAGCAGGCGCCGGCCGCGGACCGTGATCAGCTCCGGGTCGCCCGGGCCGCCGCCGACCAGGGCCACCCCGGGCAGCGTGCCCTCGGGGTGCGGCTGGCGGCCGTCCTCGATCGTGCCGTTGTGCAGGCCGTCGAGCATCGAGTCGCGCACCGCGGCCGAGCGCAGCGGCTCGCCGCCGGAGAGCACGCCGAACAGCAGGCCGCCGTGCCGCCCCGACGCGGGCGTCACCGCGGAACCCGACTCGCCCTCGTCGGCGCGGACGCAGAACACCCGCTCCCGCTCGGCCTCGGCGCAGACAGCCGCGTTCACCTCGGGATCGTTCGTGCAGGCCAGCGCGTACCAGGCATCGCGAAGATCACCGGAAGCGTAGGGGCGTTCGTGCCAGACGAGCTCGCCCGCGTCCACCATCCCCTGCACGGACGGCGTCGTGTGGGGCGACACCAGTTCGACGCGGGCCCCCGCGCCGATCAGCCGGGGCAGGCGGCGCTGGGCCACGGAACCGCCGCCGATCATCACGACACGGCGGCCGGCGAGCTGGAGGCCGGAAAGGTAGTGCGGGTCGTCCATGGCCGGGAGTTTATTGGCGGTTCACCCGGACGCCAGCCCAGCGTGGGTCACGCCACCCGGAACACCGGCCCGCGGGCCACGAACGGCAACCGCGCGCCCCGCGGCACCAGGTACGCGTGCTCCCGGCGCGACCGGACGTGGTCGCACTGCGCGTCGGTGATGATCAGGATCGGGCCGTCGGCCGGGAAGTCGTCCGCCCGCTGGAGCAGGTCGACGCCGGGCTGCAGGACCGTGCCGCCGCGGCCGCGGACCTTGACGCGGCCCGCGATGTCCTCCACCGCGAGGTACCCGGCGTCGTAGGCGACGGCGTCGCAGAACACCACGCGCGCCGCCGGGACGTCCCGGGCCAGCGCGTACGACGCGATCGCGCCCAGGGCCTTGCCCAGCAGCTCGGCGTTCATCGACCCCGAGGTGTCCAGCACCACGCCGAAGGTGACGCGCCGGTCGAGGCGTTCCGGGCGGACGCGGCCCGGGCGCGGGATGTCCGGCGTCGCCGACTGGCGGCGGGACGCCCGCGCGTAGCTGCGCACCGGCAGCTCCACCCGGACGTGCTCGTCGAACCAGCGCGCGAGCTGCGCGTCCCACGGCAGCGGCGGGTGGTCGAGGGCCCGGATCTCCTGTTCCAGCCCGGCCGGCAGCAGCCCGCGGCCCTGGGCGTGGTGGTACTCGAGGCCCTGGGTGAGGGCCCGGCGGTAGAACTCGTCGAGGTCGACCCCGCCGGCCCGGTCGCCGTCGCGCCACGGCCGGGGCCTGGCCCCGGCCCGCCGCGACGCCCGGCGCTGCGCCGCGTCCGGTTCGGACAGCCAGTCGCCCAGCACGTCCCCGGCCTCGCGCGAGCCCAGGGTCAGCAGCTTGCGCGCCCGCCGGATGTCGGTGGTCAGCGTGTCGTACACCGACTCCGCGGACATCCCGGTGAGCTGCTGGTCGTGCAGGCAGCCGTGGGGCAGCTCGCCGACGCCCATCGAGACCAGCCAGCCGTTGATCACGTAGTCGCAGGCGACGTTCCACAGGTACGGGTCGCGGCCCAGCGCGCGGCGGTCGTGCCGCAGCGCGGCGTGCAGCATCTCGTGGGCGAGCACGAACCGCCACTCCTCGGCGGTCAGCGCGGCCGCCGGGTTGACGTAGACCTCGCCGTGTTCGGCGTCGACCGCGGCCAGGGCGATGTCCCAGGCGCGGACGACCTCGGCGTCGACGACCAGGGTGAACCCGGCGGCGACCGCGCCGAGCAGCGGGAACGACGAGACGAACCACGCCAGGGCGCGGTCCCACTCCCCCATCGCCCGGCGGTGGCGGGTCTGGCCACGCGCGTCGGCGGCCCGTTCCATGGCCTCGGTGGCCGAGGCGATCAGCCCGCGGGCGAACCGCTCGGTCCACGGCTCCGGCTTCCCGTGGTACTGCAGCTGCCAGCGGGACATCGGCTCCGCGAGCGCCAGGCACGGCCGGCCGGTGCTCAGGTCGGTGAACGGCGCCGGTACGCCCGTCTCCCGCCAGGCACGGGTCAATGCCGGCTCCTCGGTGCCGGGCAGTTCGGGCAGGTCCAGCACCGGTGTCCCGACGTGGATCGCCTCGGCGAACCGGTGCACGGCGACGCAGCACGCGGCGGCGTAGACCGGGTCGACCTCGCGGGCCGGGGTGATCGCCTCCGCCTCGGTCAGCCGGTCGTCGTCGAGGTGGCCGAGGCCGAGGTGCAGCAGCAGGTGCGCGAACACCCAGGCCCACTCGCCCGGTTCGGCGTCGCGGGCCCGGTTCGGCGTGATGAGGCCGCGGTCGGTGACGACGGCCCAGCGGCCGACGCCGGTCAGGCTTTCCTTGCTCAGGCTCGCCCCGCGGGCCAGGTGATCCAGGACGGCGTTCGCCCGGACCTCGGCCCAGCCGTCCTCGATCGCCTTGCTCCGGCGCTCGCGGCGCTGGGCTTCGACGCGAGCACTGCTCATGCGCGCGCCGCGACCAGCCGCGGGAGGTCACGGGCCGCTTCGACCAGGAACCACGACGGCAGCCGCGGGTTCCCGGCCTCGTCGTCGGCGATGACCAGCTGCGCCATCTCCAGGGAGATCTCGGCCAGCTCCACGAGCAGGCTCTTCGCGCGGAAGGCGAACTGGCGCACGGCCGCCGACGCGTGCCGCTTGTCCGCGGGCAGGTCCTTGCCCAGCCGCGCGCGGAAGGTCTCGGCGAGGAAGTAGAGCAGGTCGCGATCGCCCGGCTCGGCGGGCCAGCGCGCGTCGCCCTTGAGGATCGCCTCCAGGTCGAAGGCGTGCCGGGCCACCTTGAGGTACGCGCGGAAGGCGCCGGCGTGTGCCGGGGTGAGCGTCGCGTACGCCAGCAGGGCGACCGTCTCGTCGTCGGCCGGGTCGCCGGCGGAGTGGAGCAGGTCCGAGAGCATGTGCCACGACCGCGGCGTCGAGAACGGCTCCTCGGTCTTCGGGGGCGGGCTCCACAGGTGGTCCGGCCGCTGGGTGAGGTACTCGATCACCCACGGGTGGATGCCGTTCCCGGCGGCCCAGGCGAGCCAGTCGCCCGGCGCGGCCCGCAGGTGGACGTGGACCAGGCGGTTGACCAGGGCCGAGGCCATCGGCCGGGCGAGCGCCTGGTCGGTGGCGCGGTTGCCGGCGCCGATCACGACCGAGCCCGGCGGCAGCTCGTACGAACCGATGCGGCGGTCGAGGATGAGCGAGTAGAACGCCTTCTGGACGTCGGGCGCCGCGGCGTTCAGCTCGTCGAGGAACAGGCAGTACGGCTCGTCGCGGGCGATCCGCTCGGGCGGGCAGAACCGGCTGCGGCCGTCGGCGATCTGCGGGACGCCGATGAGGTCTTCGGGCGCGAGCTGGGTGCCCAGCAGCGAAACGCAGTCGAGCCCCAGCGACGCCGCGAAGTCGCGCACCAGCGAGGACTTCCCGATCCCGGGCGCGCCCCAGAGGAACACCGGCCGCACGACGGCGGTGGTGAGCAGGAGCTCGGGCAGCCGGGCGGGCGTGACCGTGAGCTGGGCGTGCAAGCGCGGACCTCCTGGTTGTCAGGACATCCTTCTCGCGACGCCCCCTTTCGAACGCCCATGGTCGCGCACCGCCCGGCGTGCGCGCACTCGAATATCTTCTGTCAGCTCGCGCGGCCCGCGGCCGGGTACGGCAGCAGGGCCATCTCGCGGGCGTTCTTGATCGCCGTGGCGACCTGTTTCTGTTGCTGCGGCGTCAATCCGGTGACCCGGCGGGCCCGGATCTTGCCGCGGTCGGAGATGAACTTCCGCAGCAGATCGACGTCCTTCCAGTCGACTTGCGCGATCTTGTTGGCCCGCAGCAGGTTCACCTTGCGCTTGGCGGGACGGTCGCGGTGCGGCTTCGGCATCCGGCTCACCAGCTCGACTTCGCGACCCCGGGCAGCTCACCGCGGTGCGCGGCCTGCCGCATCTTGACCCGCGACAACCCGAACTTCCGCAGGTAACCGCGCGGACGGCCGTCCGCGACGGCGCGGTTGCGGATCCGCGTCGGGCTCGCGTCGCGCGGCAGCTTCTGCAGCGCGACGACCGCCGC